>JBGSKZ010000528.1:0-6990 GCA_041741035.1 Treponematales bacterium | reverse complement strand
GTGGCGCCGAGCACCGAGCTCATCCTGCCCTTAAGCGGAGAGCCCCGTGGGGGCAGGCGCATGTTCGCGCTGCGCCCCGGCGAGCCCGCTTTCAGCGCGGCCAGTATAGAGTTGGGCCGCGCGGGCTCCTACGAGCCCCTTGCCTACGCGCCTGTCATCAGTTTCGCCGCGGATGCCGCCGAAGCCGCCTTGACCCTGCGCGTGCGAGACAAGGCGGGCAACAGCGCCGAATTCGACATCTCCGGCGCGCTTTCGGAAGGCAGCCTGCAAGAATCGGCTACGCCTCCCGCGCCCGGCGAAGACAAAGTTGCGCCCGTCATAGAGCTCGTGTCTCCCCAGGGCCCTCAAGCCGGGCCTTTCCTGCTCATAGCCCGGGTAAGCGACGCGGGGGGCATAGCCTCCGTCGGCTACGCCGGCGCCGGCGAATCGGGCGAGTTCGAGCGCTTCGAGGGCAGCCCCTATGTAGCCCGGCTCTTCAGCTTTCCCCCGAAGGCTAAGCAGCTTGCCCTTACCCTGCAGGCGGCGGACCGGGCGGGAAACAAGTCGCAGCTGAAGCTCTCCTTCTCGTACGACCAAGCGGCGGACGGCCCTTCCGTCCGCGTACTGAGCCCCCAGGCCGGCAGCGCCGTAACGGGCGGTCCGCCCCTGATAGTATTCGCTCAGGATGATGACGGGCTCTCATCGCTTTCCCTGGCCCTTGAGGGCAAGAACTATACGGCTGAAGGGCCCGGGCCGCTCTACAAGCTGCAGCCCGAAGCCCTGTCGCCGGGAAAGAAAAGCGCGGCCTTGAGCGCCACGGACAGCGCGGGAGCCGAAGCCGCCCGCGTAAGCGTTGAATTCACGCAACTGGGCGGAGCGCCCATACTTACGCTATCGGGCATACAGGCCGGCAAAGCGCCTCCCTTGCCGTTCAAGCCGGGCTTGGCGCTGGCTTTCGACGCGGGGACGCTGCTTTTGGGGAGCGTACGGGCTCCCAATGGCCTGGCGCTGCTTGAATACGCCGTCAACGGCTCGGCCTGGCAAAAGCTGGGCGCCGCGGCGAAGCCGGACGCGGGTGGTGCTCAGGCCTTCAGCTTGCCCCTTGCCGCAAGCTTGCCCTTCGATCGTATAGAAATAGCCTTGCGCGCCCGCGACGCACTCGGCGCCGAGAGCGCCGAACGCGTATCGATCTATCGCCTGGCCGCGCCCCGGGCGGCGGCCAGCCTGGATGAGGAAGGCCTCTATATCGCGGATAGCCGCGTAGGCGCCGACGGCTCGCTACTCCTTAAGCCGCAGGAGCGGCTCGGCCTGTTGTGGAACGGCCGGCCCATAGCCTCCCTGCGCATGGAGCCGGCGTGGCCCGGCCTTGAGCTGAGCCATGAGGGCGGCGCTATACTCGTGACGGCCCTTGAAGAAGGCATATCCCCTCCGCTTACGATTAGCCTGAGCACCGAGGATGGCGACAGCTACAGCGCCAGGCCCCTGCGCTTCATAGTCGACGCCCAGGAGCCGACCGTCAGGATAGCCGCGCCGGAGGGCGTGCCCTGGCTGCGCGATAGCCTGGACCTTAGCGGAGAAGCCGGCGATTTTAACGGGCTCGCCGAGCTGGCCTGGTCCATGGACGGCGGCTTGAGCTGGAACCCTTTGGGATTGCAGGGGCAAGCGGGCTCGAGCCTGGCAGCCTTTAAGGCAACGTTGCCCTTAGGCGGCGGCGACGGCCCGGGAGAGCTGCTTCTTCGCGCCCGCGATAAGGCCGGCAGGGAAGGCTACGCGGCGCTTCCCTTTATCAAGGACTCAGGCGCGCCGGCCCTCGGCCTCTTCTCGCCCCTTGCCGGCGAAATGGTCAACGGTACCATACAATTGAGCGGCTGGGCGGAGGACGCGTCCGGGCTTAACGCCGTCGAATACTCGCCTGACGGCGTAAACTGGGAAGCCCTAGAATTCGCGCCCCTGAACAGCGATCCCGCGGCGGCGAAAGAGGGACTTCCCGCGGACCGGCCCTCGCGCTTCGCGTTTTCGGTCCTCGCCGACCTGGGCCGCCTGGGAACGGCCCCCGAAGCCCTAAGCTTCCGCGCGAGGGACATGGCTGGGAATATCGGGACGATTACGCCGCTGGCCGGCGCGAGTCCCGCCTTTAGCGTCGATAGCCAGGCCGACAAGCCCCGCTCCCAGACGCAGATACCCTTTGAGGGTGAAGTACTGCGCTCCGACTTCGTGGTATCCGGCATGGCCTTCGACGACGATGGCATAGCCGAGCTGCGCTGGCGTATGGACGGCGGCGAATGGCAGGCTCTGCCGGGCGCCAATTCCTTCTCGCTAGGCTTCGCGCTCGCGGACGTACCCGACAACGAGCATGTTTTTGAAGTATACGCGGTGGATATCAACGGCGTACAGGGAGACGCGGTAAGCCGCGGCTTTAAGGTGAGCCGCGAAGAGCCGGTCGGCCAGCTCGTATCTCCTGAACTGAGCCAGACCAACAGGGGCTACCTGGAACTCAGGGGCCGGGCCTCGGACGCCAACGGCGTCAAGGAAGTATGGCTGTCTTTCGACAACGGCAGCAGCTATAACAAGGCTCAGGGCAGCGAGGACTGGAGCTATGTCCTGGATACCCGTATCCTGCCGGACGGCGTGCACAGCATCTACCTGCGCCTGGTGGACGGCTACGATACCGAGGGCTTCGCGGCCGGCCTCATATCGGTCGATAATACCGCGCCTTCCCTGCTTTTAGGCGGCCCGGGCGACGGCGACGAATTCGCGGGATCATTCTCCTTTGGCGGGCGCGCCAGCGACGCGGTGGGCATACAGGCCCTGAGCTATGAGCTGGCCCCGCTGGGCGAGGCCCGACCCTCGCTTACGGGACAGATCGCCATAGCGGAGGTATTCAGCCGCGCGGTCGATATTAGCGGGCTTCAGGCGGGCTGGTACAACCTTAAGGTGATCGCGAGCGACCGCGCCGATAACAAGAGCTACGAGTCGAGGAACCTGCTCGTGCGCGCGAGCCAACAGGCGGAAACGGCCCAGTTCTATTTCCCCGTCCAGGGAGAGCGGCTATCCGGCCGCTTCGTGCTCGACGGCCGCGTGCTTTCGGCCGCGAAGCCCTCGCGCGCCCAGCTGAGCGTGAACGGCCAGCCGCTCGCTACGGTGGACCTGAACGACCAGGGCTGGTTCTCCCTGCCTGTGGATGATAGCCTCGTGCCCGAGGGCGAGCTCAGCTTTGCCCTAGAGGCCATAGGCCGCGACGGCGCGGCCATACGTTCGGATACCCTAAGCCTGTCCTTCGAAAGGGACGGCCCGTGGGTAGAAATAGACGGATTGTCCACGGGCGATTTCCTCACGGGCCGGCCTTACCTCAGCGGCCGCGCCGGCTGGCCTGCCGAGCCCGCCGACAAGGCGGATAAAGAGGCCTGGGCCGCCTATCAGCGCCTGCTTAAGGAGCGTACCGTCGTCGCGGTGGAAGTAAGCCGGGATAACGGCAGGACTTACGAGCCGGCGAAGGGAAGCGACGAGTTCAAGTATCGCCTGGAAACGCAGGAATATCCCAACGGCGAGCTCAGGCTCATCGTGCGGGCCCTGTTCGCGAATGGCGAGAGCGTCGTGCGCAAGCGCATCGTTACGGTAGACTCGAAAATTCCGGAGCTCAGCATAGCGCGGCCCTCCGAAAACGGCCGCATTAACGGCTCGCTCCTGATAGAGGGCAGCGCCTACGACGAGAACGGGCTCGAATCGGTGGAAGTGGCCCTACGCCCCGGCGACAAGGCTTCCTACCAGGTGCCCGGCTTCATACAGGGCTCCTTCTTCGACCTGCACGTATTCGGCGCCACGCGCTTCGAAACGGGCCTCGGCCTTTCTTTCTTCGAGGATAACGTGAAGCTCCAGCTCAATTTCGGTGCCGGCTTCGACGCCCAGCCCAGCTGGGATAATCCCCTGGGCTTCGCCAGCCCGGCCACGCCCGCGTCCGAGCTATCCCGCTTCGGCGGCTACGTGCTCGGGTTTAAGCTCCTGGCCAATCTAGCCTACCTCCCCTTCGGCTACTATTTCGGCCCCGATTGGGATTTCTTCTCCATGTCCTTCGCCATGGGCGCGTCCTTCACCTATTTCTCCCAAAGCGACGAGCTGGGCTCCATCTTCTCGCCGCCCGAGGGCAACTACCCGGTGCTCGCGGGCATAGTGCTGCAGTGGGAGTTCGCCAAGTTCAGCTTCGGGAGCAGTTTCATGAAGTCCATAGGGCTCTATACGGAAGGGGGCCTGGTGTTCATCCCATCGGAAGCCTCGAGTTCCCTGGATGAGTTCATACGCCCCACCATAGCCTTCGGCCTGCGGCTGGGTCTGTTCTAGCGCGTTGATTATATTAAAATAATGAGCGATACTGTGCGGGACTTTTGCATTGCGTCGGTCAATGCGCGACACTGGTTATAGGAGCAATGGATGGCGAGCGCCGTGCGGGTACTGGTGGCGATAGCGGACGCGGAGCAGGCCGAATACGTGGCCGAAGCGCTGCGCGGGCAGGGCAACCAGGTGGTCATAGCCAAAAACCTCATGGAAGTCGACAAGGCTATGGCGGAAGTGCGCGCGGCCGTCGTAGACACGGATTTTTCGGGAGGCGCGGTGGCCGATTGGCTCTCGCTCTGGCCCGTGCCCGCCGTGCTGGTGGCCGACCCCGATTGCGACCCGGCGAAGCTCGCCAAGCTCTGCGCCGACGAATCCAGCGCCTTCATACTCCGCGACGCGTATGGCCGCTGGATAGACTTCATACCGCAATTGGCCCGGAAGGCCATAGCGGTGCGCGAGAGCATAGACCGGCAGAACTCCAATATCATACGCGCGGAAAGCAGCTACATGAATCTCCTGCGAGTAATGCCGGACATCGTGTACGTGCTGGACGGAGACGGCTATTTCGCCTATCTCAACGATACTATAAGCGAGCTCGGCTGGAAGCCCGCCGAGCTTTTGGGCAAGCACTTCGCCGAGATCGTGCATCCGGACGACCTGCCCGAGGTAGGCCGCACCCTCGTGCTCAACCGTTTTCATGGCGTGAGCACCGGGCCTAGCGAAGCGCCCAAGCTCTTCGACGAGCGCCGCTCCGGCGACCGCATGACGCGCGGCCTCGTGGTACGCTTACGGCATAAAAACCTTGACGAGTGGGCCCATACCAAGGTGGACGCCTGGGGCGAGGTGGCCTCGCTGGGCGTAAACCTGCCTGAATTCCA
Organism: Treponematales bacterium; assembly: GCA_041741035.1. Taxonomy (GTDB): domain Bacteria; phylum Spirochaetota; class Spirochaetia; order Treponematales; family UBA12059; genus UBA5200. Next base: position 1,804 of record JBGSKZ010000528.1, on the reverse strand, counting down.
GGGCAAGGGCCTCGGCACCGTGGGGATTATACGGGATATAAGCGAGCGCAGGCTCGCGGAAAAGAAGCTTAAAAACGAACTCGAGGCCAAGAATGTCCTCATCAAGGAAATCCACCACCGCGTGAAGAACAACCTGCAGGTGGTGTCGAGCATACTGAGCCTGGAAGGCTCCTGCGTAAACAGCGAGGAGGCCCGATCGGTGTTTACCGACTGCCAGACGCAGGTGCATTCCATGTCCCTGGTGCATGAGCAGATTTACCGCGGCAGCTCGCTGGAGGAGGTGGACGCGGCAGCGTACCTATCCCGCCTTGCCGAATACCTTGAGAGCGTGCATGAGGGCTCATATAAGGGCATAGAGCTCAAGGTAAAGGCCGAAGCTTCAAACCTGGCGCTGGACAAGGCCATACCCCTGTCGATCGTGGTTACCGAGCTGGTGTCCAATGCCTTCAAGTATGGCTTCCCCGAAGGCCGAACGGGCAGCATACAGATAAGCCTCGAGCGCGAGGGCGATTACTATGTACTGATAGTCGAGGACGACGGCGTAGGCCATGAAGCCGACGCTCGGGGAAGCTCGGACGCGCGCGAGGGCCTCGGCCTTGAGTTGGTGGCTGCCCTGGCCCAGCAGCTCGGAGGCTCCATCGAGCGCTCAAGCGGCGAGGGCACCCGGGTAACGATACGCTTTCCCTTCGCGGCCCCGGCTTCGTGACGAGTTTAGGGCTTCGCGCCGAGGGCTGACTTCAAAGCCCGCTCGTCGTCCTTGAACAAGCGTTCGTCCGGGGCTATGGCCAAGCCCGCCTGGAGCACGCTGAGCGCCTCGTCGTAGCGTCGGGCGTTGAAGTGGGCCGCGAAGCGATTATGCGTGTCCGCCACCCAATTGGAACGCGCGGTGGCGGCGAGCCCCTTTAGCTGCGCTATCGAGGGATAGGCGCCGGCCGCTTCGGCCAGGTCCTCCCAGGCGGCCAGCCAACCCTCTCGCTTGCGCGTTTCGTCGGCGGATCGGGATATTATGGCAAGTATGAATTCCTCGCGATCGGCAGCCGACACGACCCCGGAGCGGTAGGCGCGCTCAAGCTCGGCCAGCGCTTCCTCGCGCCCCATGGAACTCACGTTATCGGCCAGCAAGGCAAGGCGCGCCTGCATGCCCAGGGCGTCGAGGTCCGCGAGCGGCCCATAGCGCTCAGCCACCCTGCCAAGGAAAGCGAGCGCCTCCTCCCAGCGCTTGGCGTTCAGGAGCGTGGCGGCTATATTGTGGGCCCGGTCGCCGAGGTACTGCCGCGAAGTATCATCGCCCATGTACGCATGGGCGTCCACGGCCAGGGCTAGGGCGCCCAGCTGATCGCCGCGGCGCTCCGCCAAGGTGGCCCGGTTGAGGGCTATAAGGCCGATTATATGCCGGTCGCTTACCTGGGAGCGCTTCTTATAGTCCGAAGGCGGCACGTAGGCATAGCCGGTGGTCCTGCCGAAGCTATCCAGGAATTCCTTCTTGCTGCCCGGGTCGAAGCCGTGTTTATTGGTCGTTTCTACGTCTATGAGGCGGCCGTCGCGCAGGGAGAGCGCCACGAAGGAGTGGTCCGGCGTCACGATGCCCATTGGGCTCAGGCCCGCCTCCCTTGCTAAAAGCAGGTAAAGCACCGACGACGAAACGCAATTATAGCGGCCGTTCAGCAACGCGGCGTCCAGGGCTGACTCAAGCTCCACGTAACGCGACAGGAAGCTGGCGTGGGCGAGGCTCAAGAGCGCCTCGCCCAGCGCATACTCGTCTTCGTATCGGGACGCCAGCGCTCGCGCCTCGGCTAGGGCGGGC
>JBGSKZ010000527.1:0-2492 GCA_041741035.1 Treponematales bacterium | reverse complement strand
GAGCACGGCGGTGCCGGCATCGAGGACGCGGCGCACGCGGTCTATGGACACGATGGTCAGGTCCATTTCGCGTAACTCGGGCCTGGCTATCCAGAGGGCTATGGGCACGGTCAGGGGGCCTGAGCCTATGTCCAGCACGGCGTTGCCGGGCTTAAGGTCAAGGTCCAGGCCGGCCAGTATGGGCACGAGCCGCACGACGTTCCAGGGCAGGAAATAGCGCAGGTAGGCGGCCAGCTTGGCCGGCTCGCCTATGTAGTCGGCTTTGCGGTCGGCGCGCTCGCTGGTAAGCTCTCGCCAGAGCTCGAGCACGTCCCGGCGCAGGTCCTGCCGCCTGTTGCCGGGCATGGGGGCGCTTTCTTCTATGATGTCCATGAGCACGCCCACGAGGTGCCTGGCGTCGGGGGGCAGGGAGGGCGACGAGGCGGAGCGCAGGGGCAGATCCTTGGCGGCTTCGCTTATGCGCGGCCGGTCGGAGTAGCGCCTGCCTATGGATCTGTCGCCCTTTGCGTCGGGCTTAGGGAAGGAGGATCTCTTGTGTCCGTCGTGTTTATCTGCGCGCATGCCTAGACTATCGCACAGCCTGGGGCAGAGGGCAAGTGAGCCCCCGAGCCCCGGGCTTTAGGCGCGCTCAGTCCAGGCTTAATACTACCTTGCCCGATTTGCCCGACAGCATGGCGTCGAAACCGGCTTGGAAATCGTCGAACTTGAAGCGATGGGTGATGACGGGGCTGATATCCAGGCCCGAGAGCAGCATGGTCTGCATCTTGTACCAGGTCTCGAACATTTCCCTGCCGTATATGCCCTTGAGGAAGAGGCCCTTGAAGATGACCTTATCCCAGTCTATGCCGGCGCCGTTGGGGAGTATGCCCAGGAGGGCTATGCGGCCGCCGTTGTACATATTGTCGAGCATCTGCTCGAAGGCCTGGGGGCTGCCGGACATTTCCATGCCCACGTCAAAGCCGCCCACCATGCCCAGCTCTTTCTTCATGATATCGCTAAGGTTTTCCGTAGCCACGTTGACGGGGCGGGTAGCGCCTAGCTTCTTGGCCAGGGCAAGGCGATAATCGTTTACGTCGGTGATGACGACGTTGCGGGCCCCTACGTGGCGGGCTATGGCCGCGGCCATGCAGCCTATGGGACCGGCGCCGGTTATGATCACGTCTTCGCCTACCATGTCGAAGGATAGGGCGGTGTGGGTAGCGTTGCCGTAGGGGTCGAAAATCGAGGCGACTTCGTCGGATATCGAATCGTGCACGTGCCAGGCGTTCTTCGCGGGCACGGATATAAACTCGGCGAAACAGCCGTCGCGGTTGACGCCTATGCCGCGGGTATTGGGGCAGAGGTGGCGCTTGCCGGCGCGGCAGGCGCGGCAAAGGCCGCACACGATGTGGCCTTCGGCCGATACGCGCTCGCCGACTTTGTAGCCCTGCACGGCCCGGCCCATGTCTACGATCTCGCCGACGAATTCGTGGCCTATGGTCATGGGGGTCTTGATGGTGCGTTGGGACCAGGCGTCCCACTTGTATATATGGATGTCGGTGCCGCATATGGCGGTCTTCTTTACCTTGATGAGCAGGTCGTTGTCCGCCATGGCGGGCATCGGTACCTCTTCCATCCAAAGGCCTTCCTGGGGCGCCTTTTTTACGAGTGCTTTCATGGGGATGCTCCTTTTTGAGCCTCCGTTTTCCGGGAGGAAACGAGGCGCAAGCACGAGTATACTACCGGGCGCGCGCGGCGGGAAGGGCCGCTTTAGTGGGGGGAAGTGCCCGTCGTGGTAAAGCCCGCGAAGCGGCGCACGCTCTTGCCTTCGAAGCTTTCCGGGGGGCTGAGCAGGGCTTCGAGTCGCGGGTTGAGCTCATGGGCCGCGTCGTCCACGAGGTCTATGACGCAGGGGGCCGTGTACTTTCTGCCCAGGTGGTATATGTAGTTTATGGCGTCCGATATGATGGTGCCGGTCTGGCCCGGCTTTTGCCAGGGGAGGGTGGCGCGCTGCAGGGCCATGGAGAGGCAGCCCACTTCCTGCTCCAGGCGAAATTGCTCGTAGGATATGAGGCGCATGTTGGCTAATATGCTGATGCAGGAGCTTAAAAGCCCGTTCAGGGACTCCGGCTGGAAGAGGGCCAGGAAGGAGCGGTCGTCGCTTATCCAGAGCTGGCCGCCATGCTCCTGGATGAGCCCGTTGGCTATGCCCAAGGCGCTGCCTTTGAGCCTGCTGAAGCGCCCTTCGCCGAGCCTGGTGCGCAGGCCCTCGGCGTCCCATATGCCCAGGTAGAGCACGAGGAGTTCATAGCTTTTGCCTTCGATCATACTGTTCCAGCTCTGGAAGGCGGGCATCCTGGACTTATGTGCCTTAACCTTGGTTCCCTGGGCGTCGCCGCGCGCCGCGTAGGCGAGTACCGCCTCCACGCGCTGGGGGTTTATGAAGCCCTCCGTGGCCTCCGGTCCTATGTAGTCGAGGGCCCCGGCGTGGAAGAGGGCGGCGGGGTCGCTGA
>JBGSKZ010000526.1:0-5316 GCA_041741035.1 Treponematales bacterium | reverse complement strand
ACGGTGAGCAGGGCGGGCGGCGGCAGGCCCGCATCACGAGCCGCGCGCCGGGCCAGGCAGGCGGCCCGGTTCATGAACGTGGTCTTGCCGCTATTCTTGCCGGGCCCGGTTATGAAGCTGACCCGGCCGAGAAACGCTGCGCCGTCGTACCGCATGCGCGTATAGGCGGGCGCTTAGCGCTTGCCCCGCGGCTTCAAGTCCTTGAAGTTGCGCGCTGCGCGCACGAGGCCCTTCGGCTCGAGGGTTTTCACGTCGCCCGACAATAGGCGCGCCACGCCGCAGGTGGCGTTGAGCTGCACCTCGTCGTAGCAAATGCGGCACTTGCCGCAATCCTCGTGGTATTCGCCGGGCTCGTCGTAGGTCGTTATGACGCCCTCGTAGTTGCGGAGCACGACGCGCTTGTCGTTGCTCGTTATGAGGTAGCTGGGCATGACCGGGGTCTTGCCGCCGCCGCCGGGCGCGTCCACCACGAAGGTGGGCACGGCCATACCGGAGGTGTGGCCGCGCAGGTTCTCTATGATCTCTATGCCCTTGCTCACAGTGGTGCGGAAATGGCTTATGCCGCGGGAAAGGTCGCACTGGTATATGTAGTAGGGCTTCACGCGTATGGTAAGCAGCTTCTGCACGAGCTTCTTCATGAGCACCGGGCAGTCGTTCACGTCGCGCAGGAGCACGCTCTGGTTGCCCAGCTGTATGCCGGCGTCCGCGAGCTTGCGGCAGGCTTCCCTGGCTTCGGCGGTTATCTCCTTAGGATGGTTGAAGTGCGTGTTCACGTAGAGGGGATGGTACTTCTTGAGCATGTTCACGAGGCCGTCGGTAATGCGCTGGGGCATGACCACGGGCGTGCGCGTGCCTATGCGTATGATCTCTACGTGGGGTATGGCGCGGATCTTCGATATGATGCGCTCGAGCTTATCGTCGGAGAGCACGAGGGGGTCGCCGCCGGATATGAGCACGTCGCGCACGATGGGGTTGTTCCTGATGTACTCGACGGCCGCGTCCACGTGCTGGTCGAGCATGTTCATGTCTTCCTCGCCCACGATGCGCCTGCGCGTGCAATGGCGGCAGTTCATGGAGCAGATATGGGTGACGAGGAGCAGCACGCGGTCCGGGTAGCGGTGCGTGAGGCCGGGCACCGGGCTGTCCGCGTCCTCGTGCAGGGGATCTTCCTGGTCGCTTTCGTCGAAATGGGTCTCGGGCAGGCGCGGTATGGCCTGGAGGCGCACCGGGCAGCCGGGGTTGCCCTGGTCTATGAGGCTCGCGTAGTAGGGCGTTATGGCCATGCGGAATATCTTGAGCACCTCGGATACGTCGGCCTTTTCCTTGTCGCTTAAGGGTATGACCTTGGCCAGGGTGTCGACGTCCTTGATATTATTGCGCATCTGCCAGCGCCAATCGTTCCACTCCTCGGGCGTCACGTCTTTATAGAGGGGTAATTTCTTGTAGTCGTAGGAAGGGTAATCGTGCATAGCTGCTCCTTAAGTTGATACAGTATCCTAGCCGCGAAGCTTGAGATAGCGACGGACGTCGTCGGGGCTCGCGGGCTTTAGGCCCGCCTCGTGCGCGATACGCGCCGCCCTCTCGACCAATTGCGCGTTGTTTATGGCAAGCACGCCTTTGCTGAAGTATACATTATCCTCAAAGCCCACGCGTATCCAGCCGCCGTTGGCCAGGGCGCCGTACTGGGCGGGCAGGGATGAGCGGCCTATGCCCATGACCGTGAAATCCGCGCCCGGAGGCAGGGCCTTCATGAAGGCCGATAGATTTTCTACCGTATAGGGTACTGCGCCGGGCACGTTGAGCACGAAGCCGTAATGGTAGGGAGCTTCAAGGAGGACTTCCTTGATCAGGTAGTGGCTGGCGTACACGTGCCCGAGATCGAAGCACTCGAGGGTGGCGCGCACGCCGCGCTTCTTGAACTCCGCGGCGAATTCCCGCATGACCGGGAGGGTATTGACGATGTACTCGTCGCCGAAATTCACCGTGCCGCAGTCCAGGCTGGCCATTTCGGGCTCCAGTTCCTTTACCGGGCGCAGGCGCTCCTCGGCGCTATCGCCCACGGCGCCGCCCGTGGTGATCTCTATGATAATGTCCGATTTTCTACGGATCGCCGCTATCGCTTCCTTGAACCTGGCTACGCTCTGGGTTGGCTTACCCTGGTCGTCCCGCACGTGCAGGTGCAGGATGGCCGCGCCGGCTGCACGACATTCCTCGGCGGTCCTGGCAAGCTCGTCCGGCGTAATGGGCAGGGCAGGCTGGAGCTCCTTGCTGGTTTCGGCGCCGGTACAGGCGCAGGTGATCACGATCTTTCCGTCTAAAGCCATATGCTCTCCTTAACAAGGCGGTGGCGACAAGGCGCGCCGACGCGCGAAGCGCAAAACGCTTCGTCGGGAACCCGCTTGGTCGCTCTGGTGGAGGATGGTCTCGTCCATCCCGCCGGGCCTTTGGCCCGGCCCGCACCGTGTCCGGCTTGCCTGCGCTCGTCCCCACTAAAGGAGCCGCGCCTACTCGCCGCGCCGGGGACGGGGAGCCCCCGGGGCGAGAGACGGTTGCCCGTCTTCTCACATTTGCTGCGCCTGGCTCCGCTTGAGGAAGGGCCCACGGATGGCCCCCCGAGCGTGGGAGACGGACTGCCCCCGCCGGTTTTATCCGCGCTGTCCGCGGTCCGGCTCGCCGTACATCCCTAACCTGGCTGTGTTCCGCCTTATGCCTCCGGGCCGCTTTAGGCGCCCTCGGCCCCAGGCTTTATTTTACATACTGCTCTTCGAAATACTTGCGGAGCTGGGCGTTTTCCCTCAGTTCCCAGAGCGTGATCTCGGCGTGGTCCTTGGTATAGCCGTTGCCTATGATCATCATGCAGTCCTTGCCTATGCCTTCGGCCCCGAGCGCCGCGCGGGTAAAGCTGGTGGCCATGCTGAAGAAATACACGATGCCGTCGTCGCGCACGGGCAGTATGCTGGCCATCTCGGTGCCCTGGATGTTCACGCAGTTGATTACCACGTTGACTTCCTTGCCGCCATTGGCCTTGAGGGTAGCGTTCATGATGTCCAGGGGCTTGGTGGCGTCGCCCACGATGACCTCATGGCAGAGATGCATATCCACTAAAGCCTTGCGGGAGCGCTCGGAGTGGATGTTGGCTATGACGCGACCGGTGGGGCCTACGCGCTTCATGGCCTCATAGCAGCACATCATGCCGCTCTTGCCGCCCGCGCCCATGATGAGCACGCTGTCGCCGGGCTTTACGAGCTTTGCGGTCTGCGCCGGAGCGCCGGCCACGTCGAGGGCGGCTAGAGCTAAGCCCTCGTCCATGTCGGTCGGCAGCTTGGCGTAAATGCCGGACTCGAAGAGTATGGCCTGGCCGTCTATGAGCACGCGGTCCACCTCGGGCATTACCTTGAGTATCTTGTTGATCTTAAGCGGGGTAAGCGATAGCGATACGAGGCTCGCTATCTTGTCGCCCACCTTGAGGTCGCGATCCTTAAGGGCCGAGCCTATCTTGAGCACCTTGCCTATGAACATGCCGCCGGAGCCGGTAACCGGATTCTGCTGCTTGCCCCTGGCCGCCACGATCTCCAGGATCTTCTTGCCTATCTTGTCCACGTCGCCGCCCGCTTCTGCCTCTATTTGGGTAAAGCTGGCGGAATCCACGTTCAACGCTATTACGTCGAGCAGGATTTCGTTGTCGTAGACCGTCGACATGTCGTTGTTGATACGCTGCGCGGTCTGGGGCAGCGCTCCCGCCGGCTCGATTACCCGGTGGCTGCCGTACTTGCATCCTAATGCCATAGTCCCTCCTTAAATTTACGGAATCCCCGGCTCCGCCGCCGCTACGGGCGCGGGCCGGGATGAGGCTTCCTTTATATAACGGCTTAATCGGCGCGTCAATATTAAAAACGGATGTTTCAATTATTAAAAATTGCGTATGCCCATGCTTGTGCAGAACTTCCCCCCTGTATATTATGGAAAAACGCATGAACGACTGGAAGCGCTCCTACAACGCCATTTGGATAGCGGAATTCCTCGCTATAGCGGGCTTCGCCACGACGACGCCCATCATACCCATGTACTTTAAAAGCATGGGCATGAGCGATCCCGCGGCGCTCAATTTCTGGACCGGGCTTACCCATAGCGGCGCATCGCTAGCCATGGCTATCTTCGCCCCCATATGGGGCAGCCTGGCCGACAGCTACGGGCGCAAACTCATGCTGTTGCGCGCCATGTTCGGAGGAGCCCTGCTCATGGGCCTTATGGGCCTCTCCACCGCGCCCTGGCAGGTAGCCATACTCCGCACCCTGCAGGGCTGCGTAACCGGCACCGTGGCGGCGGCCACCGTGCTTACCGCTTCCATAGCGCCAAGCAAGGAACTAGGCTACCGCCTGGGCCTCATGCAAATGGCCGTATACCTGGGCAATTCCGTAGGGCCCCTCTTCGGCGGCGTGGTGGGCGATGCCCTAGGCTACCGCAGCAACTTCGCGGCGACCAGCCTTCTCCTCGTGCTCGCCGGGCTCATCATCGTGCGCTACGTGGACGAGGACTTTAAGCCAAAGCCCAAGAGCGCTTCGTTCTTGAGGAACGCCCTGCCCGACTTCTCTCCGCTCAGGCAGGTGCCGGCCTTAGCCTCGCTCATGGGCGTGATATTCGCCGTACAGTTCGCAAATGCGGTGGTGGCGCCCATGCTGCCGCTCTTTATCATGCAATTGTCCGCGGACGCCCAGTCCGTAGGCTCGCTGTCGGGCCTCATTATAGCGGCCGGCTCTCTATCGGGCGCGCTCGCAGCCGGCGTGATAGGCAAGGTTTCAAGCAAATGGGGCTACGCGCGCACCCTGCTCATATGCATGGCGGGGGCCTTTCTCCTCTACCTGCCACAAGGCTTCGCGCAGAGCCCCCTCCAGCTTTTCTGGCTGCGCCTCGGCAGCGGCTTCTTCCTGGGCGGTACCATGCCCGGCGTAAACGCGCTTATCGCCAGTCTTTGCGACAAAGACAAACAAGGAGCCACCTATGGGCTCTCCTCGTCCATATCCAGCGCGGGCATGGCCTTAGGCCCGGTCGTAGGCTCGACTATGGCCACCGCGGCCGGCTACCCCTCGGTCTTTTTCGTTACGAGCGCTATACTAGGCGGGGTGGGAATAATGGTAGGCACAGCCACGGGAAAGCGGCTCAAAGGCGAAAGGTCCTTGCCGGAGCCTGCGACCCCAGGAAAGGAAAGGCCATGAATAGAGTGGAACGCGCGCTCGCCATAGCTCTCGCGGCCGTGGGCATAGCCTTGATAAGCGGCACGGCCTTCGCGCTGCTCACCGGCGCGCCCGCCCGTAAGGC
>JBGSKZ010000525.1:0-1142 GCA_041741035.1 Treponematales bacterium | reverse complement strand
CCCGCGCCTCAGCGTGCGGGCCATGCGGCCCCCGCCCCTCGTCTTGCGCCCGCGGCCTAAGGCCGCTATAGTGAAGGCGCCATCCGCTATGGATGAGTTCCCTTTCCCGGAGCGCACTCATGATAGCCGCCATTCAGTTCCCCTCGTGGATAAAGCCGGAAGTGCTGCCCTTCCTGCCTCAATTTCCCCTGCGCTGGTACGGCCTCATGTACCTCGTGGCCTTCGGCATTAGCTACCTCCTCTTTAAGCGTCAGGTGCGGGAGCGCAAGCTCGGTTACAGCGACGACGACATATCCGGCTTTTTCCTCGCGGCCATACTCGGCCTCATATTGGGCGCCAGGCTTTTCGGCACCTTGCTCTACGATCCGTCGGGCATATACTGGCAGAAGCCCTGGCTGATATTCTGGCCTTTCGCGGAAGGCGGGCAATTCATCGGCTTCAGGGGCATGTCCTTCCACGGCGGCCTCGTGGGCGTCGTCGTGGGCACTTTTATCCACAGCAGGATAAAAAAGACCGATTACCTGGAATGGGCCGATATGGTGGCCATAGCCGCTCCCTTGGGCTACACCTTCGGCCGCCTGGGCAACTTCATCAACGCAGAACTCTGGGGCAAGGTGAGTTCCGCCCCCTGGGCCATGATATTCCCCGACGCGCAGCGCTTTCCGGCGAGCGAGCCCTGGGTGCGCGGGGTGGCGGAAAAGGCGAATATGGCCATAGACCAGGCGCTGGTCAACCTGCCCCGCCATCCTTCGCAGCTCTACGAAGCTTTTTTCGAGGGTATTTTCCTGTGGCTGGTGCTTTGGTTTATCGTGCGGCCCCGCAAGACCTTCAAGGGCTTCGCCGTAGGCGCGTACCTGATCGGTTATGGCCTCGTGCGCTTCGTTATCGAATATTTCAGGGAGCCCGACGCGGACTTAGGCTATATCATCAAGCTGGGCGATCCTGACGCTTCTATCCACCTGTTTACGACGCCGTGGAATTTCTCGATGGGGCAGATACTCTGCTTCCTGATGATACTAGGCGGCGGGCTGTTTATCCTGTACAGGGCCAAGGCAAGTAAGCGCGAGGCATCCCTGCTCGCAAGCGCGGCCGCGGAGCGCCAGCGGCTCGACAAGGCCAAGCGCGCCCTGAAGAAGCGTTAG
>JBGSKZ010000524.1:0-1450 GCA_041741035.1 Treponematales bacterium | reverse complement strand
AGGGCCGGCCGGAGCGCCGGGCCAGAGCCCCGCGCCGCCGAGTAAGCCCAGCATGAGGAGGAAGGCGCCGCCTAGGCCGAAGCTCAGGTAGCTCAAGGCGGGCTTTTCCCCTTCTTTGCCGCGTAGCACCAGGAGGTAACTGAAGAGGGTCATGGCTTCCCAGGCTAAGAAGAAGCTTAAGGCGGAATCGGCGAGCAGAACGGCGCCCAGGGAAAGGGTTGCCGCGCCTAAGAGGGGGATAAGGCCTCGCCTGGCGCCTGCCTTGCGCATGGTCGATAGGAGGAAGAGGGCGCCGCCGCCTAAGAGCATGAGGGCGAAGAGCTGGCGGAGGCCGTCCAGCCCGGGCAGGGCCAGGTAAGCGAAGGCTGCCACGGCCGCTATGGCCAGCGGTGCCTTCACGAATACGGAAAGCCCGTCCACTAGGTAGAGCAGGGCCGCGAGGGCGAAGGGCGCCCAGAGCAGGACGTCGCGGATGCCCGCGTTCCAGCCTGAGAGCGCGCCGAAGCCGATGAGCGCGAAGGCGAGCAGGGCGGGCGAGAAGAGCGAGGCGTCGCTCTCAAGCTGGCTTTCGTCGGCCTTGCCTTTAACGAGTGAACCGAACCAGCGCAGCACATAGAAGGCCTCCACGAGGCTGGCCGCCAGTATAAGCGCTACGATGGCCCATTGCCCCTTGGCTACGAGCGCTTGAATGAGGCTCCACTTGGCCCAGAAGCCGGGGAAGGGCGGCAGGCCCACGAGGGCCAGCGCTAGGACGCCTCCTACCGCGGCCGTTCCGGCCGAGGGCGCTTTTTCGCTGATCAGGAAGAGGCCCGTCTTGGCCAAGAGGTGGTTAAGGAGGAGGCCGCCGGCCGTCAGGTACACGAAACCCTGGCCGCCTAGACCTAAGAGTTCGTTCAGGGCTATGACCGCCATGACCAGGCCTAGCTGGGCCACCGATGAATAGCCCAGCATGCGCCGGGCGTTCGCCTGCCGGGAGCCGGCCAAGTTGCCGGCCACGAAACTTACGAGTCCGCTGCCCGCCACCAGGGATAGGTGGGCGGGGCCTAAGAGCGGCAGGATCTTCCAGAGCGCCAGCATGAGGGCGGTAGCAGAGGCGCCCGAGAGTATGCCCGCCACGCCGGGGTCGGCCGCGTGGTACACGTCTATGGCCCAGCCGTTGGCCGGGAAGGGCTTAAGCTCGATGAGCAGGGCCGCCAGCAGGAAGAATACCGCCGCGCTCACGGCCGCGCCCGCCAGGCCCGGCGAGGCCGCGGCCAGGTCCAGGTTGAGCTGGCCGGTAAAGCGGTAAATATACACGACGCCTATGAGGTAGAGCGCGCTGGCTATGCCGCCTGCTATCATGTACTTAAAGCCTGCGCGCAGGGCAGCCCTGCGGTCGTCGTAGGCTATGAGGCCGTAGCTGGCTATGGACGATATCTCCAGGAACACGAAGAGATTGAACAGGTCCCGG
>JBGSKZ010000523.1:0-8905 GCA_041741035.1 Treponematales bacterium | reverse complement strand
TCGGCGGCGTCGAAGGCGTCGGAGGATCTAAGCTGCGCGTCCGAGGCTATGGCCCGGTCGCGGGCGGCGGCGGTATTCTCCTTGCCTTTCTCCGCGGAGAGGCCGAGCGAGCGCTCGGCTAAGGCTTGGAACAGGGGCAGCGCGGCCTCGAGCTCGGCCTTGGCCACTTCCCGTCCATCGGCGTCGAGGGCGGATTTACCCGCGGCGTAACGGGCGTCGGCGGCCGCGTAATCCTCGGGGAAGAACTCTTTGGCGCCAAGGTCGAAGGCGTCCTTGCGGGCGGCAAGCACGCGCTCGTGAAGCCCGGTAAGGTCGGCCTGGCTGATTTGCACCTGCTGTACCACGGGTTCATCGATAATGGGTTCATCTACGACCGGCGGTTTTGACGCGCAGCCTGCGAATAGCATGACCGCCGCGAGAGCGGCGATCGCTAGGTACTTTAGCTTCATGCTTTACCTCCTAATAAAGGACGATGGGATAGCCGTTTTGAGCTCGACTTGCTGAATATGAGTATCGCGATGCTTAAGTCGCTAGCCTTATAGTACCATGGATAGGGCGTAAGGGCAATTTTTCCGGCGAAAATATCGAGAAAAAAGGCGAGAAGGATACTATCCCTCCCGCCTTTCGGATTTGCGCCGCGCGGCGCCGCTTGAGCCGCTCCGCGCCGCCGGACCTAGCTTAGGCCTTGCGGAGGGCTATGCTCCAGCTCTGCTCTCCCGCCTCTATGGAGCTCATGCCTGGCTTTTCCTCCCAGGCCAGAACGCTGGCCAGGGTCTCGGAGCGCACGAAGTCGATGTGGCTGTCCAAGGCGCGCTTGAAGCCCTCATTGCCGTATACGGACAGCGCTATGCGGTCCGTCACGGCCAGGCCTGAGTCTTTGCGCAGGGTCTGCACGCCGCGCACCAGGTCGCGTATATTGCCCTCGTCCAGGAGTTCCTGGCTTATGTCCGTATCCAGGGCCACGGTTAGGCTGCCCTCGTTAAGGACCTTGAGGCCCTCGCGCTCTTCGCGCCGCACCTCGACCTTATCCTTGGTGATCTCTATCGATTTGCCGGCCACTTCCACCATGAGGGACGAGCCTTCGAGGAGTCCTGCTATCTGGCGGCCGGACAGCTGCTCTATGAGGGCTGCGCCTTCCTTCATGTCCTTGCCCAGCTCCTTGCCGAGCAGCCGGAAATTGGCCTTGGCCGAGTAGCGCACGAGCTCCTCCTCGTCCTCGCGGAAGAGTACTTCCTTGACGTTAAGCTCGTCGCGGATGATGTCCTCCATCTCGAGGAGCACGGCGCGTTCCCGGCTATCCCGGGTGACGAGCTGCACGGAGGCCAGGGGCTGGCGTATCTTGAGCTCATGCTGGTAGCGCAGCGCCCGTCCCATGCTTACCGCCTTGCGAACGGCGGCCATTTTCCACTCGAGCGCCTCGTCGCGGTAAGCCTCGTCGTACTCGGGATAGCGGGCTAGGTGCACGCTGGCTGCCTCCCCGTCCCGCCGGAGGTTCTGCCACATGGTCTCGCTGATGAAGGGCGCTATGGGGGCCAGGAGCAGGGTAAGGCGCTTGAGCACGCGGTTGAGCACCTGGTAGGCTTCCAGCTTGTCGCTGTCGCTGCCCGAGCGCCAGAAGCGCCTGCGGGAGCGGCGTATGTACCAGTTGTTCAGCGCGTCTATGAAGTCCACCATGGGGTCTATGGCGCGTTGCATGTCGTAGGCCTCGAGGCCCGACCCCACGTCGCGCACCATGGTCTCGCATACGGAGAGTATCCAGCGGTCCATGGGATTGGCCACGTCCGTGGGCGCTTCGCCGGGCTCTATCCTGTCTATATTCGCGTAGGTGATAAAGAAGCTGTACGCGTTCCACAGGGGCAGGAGTATGCTCTTCAGCACTTCCTTTACGCCTTCGTCTGAATAGCAGAGATCGTCGGCGCGGGTAACCGGCGAGCGCATGAGGAAGATACGCAGCGCGTCCGCGCCGAACTGCTCCATGACCTTCATGGGGTCCGTGTAGTTGCGCAGGCTCTTGGACATCTTCTTCCCGTCCTCGGCCAGCACGAGCCCGTTGACCACGCAGGCCTTGAAGGCGGGCTTGTCGAAGAGAGCGGCGGCGAGCACGGTGAGGGTGTAGAACCAGCCTCGGGTCTGGTCCAGGCCCTCGCATATGAAGTCGGCGGGGAAATGCTCCTCGAAATGCCGCTTGTTTTTGAAGGGATAGTGTACCTGGGCGTAGGGCATGGACCCGGACTCGAACCAGCAGTCCAGCACTTCGGGTATGCGCCTCATGGAGCCTTTACAGCCGGCTTTGGCGCAGGGCCAGGCTATGTCGTCCACGAAGTGCTTGTGCAGGTCCGCGGGCCGCTGCCCCGACAGGCGCTCGAGCTCGTCGCGCGAGCCTAGGCATACCGTATCGCCGCAGTCCTCGCACTTCCATATTGGCAGCGGGTTGCCCCAGTAGCGGTTGCGGCTTATGGACCAGTCTCGCGCGTTTTCCAGCCACTTGCCGAAGCGCCCATCCTTGATGTGGGCGGGGTTCCAGTACACCTGCTGGTTGGCGGCGAGCATCTTGGGCTTTATGGGGTCGATCTTTACGAACCAGCTCGATATGGCGCGGTATATGAGGGGGCTCGAGCAACGCCAGCAATGGGGATAGGCGTGCAGGTACTGCTCCCGCTTGACGAGCTTGCCCTCGGCCTTAAGCCGCTCGATGATGGGCTTGTCGGCGTCCTTGACGAACATGCCGGCGTAGTCGCTCACCTCGGGGCCGAATTTGCATTCGCCGTCTATGGGGCACACCGTGGGCACGCCCGTGCCCTTGAGGGTGTTGTAGTCGTCCTCGCCGAAGCCGGGGGCCGTATGCACGATGCCCGTGCCGTCCTCCGTGGTGACGTAGTCCGCCGCGTGCATGGCGAAGGCGCCCTTGGCCGAAAGCTCGGCGAAGTAGGGGAAGAGGGGCTCGTAGCGGGCGCCCACGAAAGCCGAGCCCTTGAAGCGGCCGACGATCTTTACGGCGGCGGGATCCTTATAGTAGGAAGCCAGGCGGGATTCGGCCAGAACGTAGCGCTCATTTCCGTCCTGCACCAAAACATAGTCAAGCTCGGCCCCTATGGCGAGCGCCAGGTTGGAGGGCAGGGTCCAGGGCGTGGTCGTCCAGGCGAGGAAGTAGGTGGAGCCGTCGGCCAGCCCTTTCGCGAGCCCCGAGGCCGGGTCGGCGCTTATCTTGAATTTCACCGTTATGGCGGGGTCGTGCACGTCCTTGTAGCCGCCCAGCTGCAGTTCGTGGTTGGAGAGCACCGTTGAACAGCGCGGGCAGTAAGGCATGATGGTGTGGCCCTCGTAGACGAGCTTCTGCTCCCAGAGGCGTTTCACCACCCACCATATCGATTCCATGTAGTCGGGGTCCATGGTCTTGTAATCGTGGTCAAAGTCCACCCAGCGGCCCAGGCGCGTGACTATGCTGCGCCATTCCCCGGTGTAACGGAGCACGATCGAGCGGCAGGATTCATTGAACTTGGCCACGCCATAGGCTTCCACCTCGGTCTTGCCCGATATGCCCAGCTCTTTTTCCATCTCGTACTCGACGGGCAGGCCGTGGCAGTCCCAGCCGAAGCGGCGCTCCACCTTGAAGCCCTTCATGGTCTTGTAGCGCGGAATAATGTCCTTGATGGTTCCAGGAACGAAGTGCCCGAAGTGCGGTAAGCCGGTGGCGAAGGGGGGGCCGTCGTAAAACACGTATTCGGGAGAGCCTTCGCGCTCCGATACGGATTTTTCGAAGGTGCGGTTTTCGCGCCAGAACGCGAGCACCTCTTCCTCCATAGCGGGGAAGTTCACTTTGGGGTCTACGCTCTTATACATGGTTGCTCCTGGAAAACTATGGTTGCCTGCCCTTCCGCGCTACCGAAACGGGGCTGAGGCTCATTTTCCCGAGTATGCCATAAAGAAAGGATAAAATTCCAGTATCGCGCGCTTGACAAAGCGCTGAAGTTGTATCATAGATATATTGTACTATAAGACTAATACAACAGGACAAAGGAGCTGGAGCCGTGGCGCCAGAATCGGATAGAAAGCCCATTCAATTCAACCTTGATCCTAAGAGCGGCGTGCCCTACTACAAGCAGATCATACTGCAGGTGGAATTCGCCATAGCCGACGGACGCTTCGCCACGGGCGATCAGCTGCCCACGGTGCGCAGCTTGGCCGTCGATCTCAAGATCAACCCCAACACGGTGGCCAGGGCGTACAACGAACTGGAAATACGGGGCATCGTGAGCACCCAGCAGGGCACGGGCACTTTTATAAGCGATAAGCAGATCAAGCTTACCGAGGTCGAGCGCGAGGGCATGCTGGATACCCTGGTACGGCCGCTCATCAGCAAGGCAGCCAGTTACGGCTTCGCGATGGCGGAGGTCCTGGACGCGGTACGCGACGCGTACAAAAGCGTGGTGCAGATTGAGGAGGAAGGGCATGATATTCTTTAAGGGCAAGAACGATAAAGCGCTCAATCCGCGCATAATCAATCCGCCTGCGCGCAGGTATGCGGGCGATTTCTCGTTCGGCGTTTTTTCGTTTCTGTTTATGTTCATCGTTGCCTCCCTGGGAGCGGCCGCGGGCGGTCTGGCCTTCGGCGCGCTGAGCCCGGCGCTGCTTATACGCGGCTATACGGCACTGGTACTCGTCGCCGTGCTCTACGCGGCCTATCCGAAATGGAACGCCTTCATCTATGCCCTCATGCTCGACCTTGCCATCCTGTTCTCGGCTACGGGGCTGAGGGGCGAGTGGGCCTTGCTGTC
Organism: Treponematales bacterium; assembly: GCA_041741035.1. Taxonomy (GTDB): domain Bacteria; phylum Spirochaetota; class Spirochaetia; order Treponematales; family UBA12059; genus UBA5200. The sequence goes on along the minus strand of JBGSKZ010000523.1, from coordinate 4,130 downwards.
CTACGAGCTTGCGCCTTCGCAGCTGCCCTTCATAGCGGCCGTGGCCCTAGCCGCGGTCATAGGGCCCTGCGTGCAGGTGGTGGAGCAATGGGATAAGGCCCTGATACTCAGGCTGGGGCGCTTCCACAAGGTGAAGGGGCCTGGCCTCTTCCTCCTCGCGCCCCTGATGGACCGCTGCGCCGCCGTCGTCGATACGCGCATTCGGGTCACCGATTTCAGCGCCGAGCGCATACTCACCCGCGATACGGTGCCCATACACGTGGACGCCCTGGCGTTTTGGATGATATGGGACGCGCAGAAGGCCATACTCGAGGTGGAGGACTTCCTGGAGGCCGTCACCCTGTCGGCCCAGACCGCCCTGCGCGATTCCGTGGGCAAGTACAGCCTCACCACCCTGCTGTCCGAGCGCGATACCCTATACCGCGAGATCCAGAGCATACTCGACGCCAAGACCAATCCCTGGGGCATAACGATATTGAGCGTGGAATTCGTGGACATACAGCTGCCCAAGGACCTCGAGGACGTCATGAGCCGCCAAGCGCAGGCGGAGCGCGAGAAGAAGGCGCGGCTCTTCCTGGCGGAGGCGGAGCTCGAGGTGGCGGGAAAATTCGTGGCCGCCTCCGAGCTATACAAGGGCAATCCCGAGGCCTTGAACCTTCGGGGCATGAATATGGTATACGACGCGATCAAGGCGCGCGGGAGCATGGTGCTCCTGCCTTCGAACGCGTTGCAGAGCATGAATATAGGCTCCGTGCTTGGCACGGCGAGCATAGCCAAGGCGCAGGGCGGGGAAGCCGCGGCGCCTATCAATGAGGAGGCCTAGAATGGCTGCTATTCTACAGTTGGAACAGGTACGCAAGACCTACACTAAGGGCGAGAACGAGGTGCATGCGCTTGCCGGCGTGGATATATCGATAGACCAGGGTGAATTCCTGGCGGTGGTGGGGCCCTCGGGCTCGGGCAAGACTACCCTGCTTAATATCGTGGGCTGCCTCGACTCGCCCACATCGGGCAGGGTCCTCTACAAGGGTGAGTCGCTCGGGGCCATGAAGGAGGATCAGCTGTCCGACTACCGGAAGCAGCATATATCCTTCATCTTCCAGTCGTTCAACCTCATACCCGTGCTCACGGTGCGCGAGAACGTGGAGCTTCCCCTGGTCATAGAGCGCAAGCTGCCCAAGGAGGCCATACGGGCCAAGGCCGACGAGGTGATAGCCTCGGTAGGGCTCAAGGGCCTAGGCGAGCGCTATCCCCGGGAGCTGTCGGGGGGCCAGGAGCAGCGCGTAGCCATAGCGCGGGCCCTGGTAAAGGAGCCCTATATCGTGCTGGCCGACGAACCCACCGCCAACCTCGACTCGCATACCGCCGAGGAGATCGTCGATATCATGCGCGAGATCAACCGGGCCAAGGGCGCCACCTTCATCTTCAGCACGCACGACCCCCTGGTGCAGAAGCACGCGCGGCGCGTGCTTACCATACGCGACGGGCTCGTGCACGCCGACGAGCGGAAGTAGGGGGCGGGCCATGGGAACCTTATTCAAGATAGCCTGGCGCAACGTATGGCGCCACGGCAAGCGCACGGCGCTTACCATAGTGACGATGGCCTTCGGCCTCGGCCTCTACATAGGCATGGATTCCATGCTCAAAGGCATGGACCGCGGCGGCCTGGATAACATCATAAACCTGAGCGACTCGTCGCTGCGCGTATCCACCAAGGCTTACGAGGAGGAGCGCCAGAGCTATCCCCTCGACTACGGCCTAACGGACCCGGCGGCCCTAGAGGCCTTCATAGCCCGCGACCCCCTCGTGCAGGCCACGAGCCTGCGCACGCGCTTCGTTGGCCAATTGTCCAACGGCGTCGATTCCATACCCGTGCTGGCCGTAGCCGTGGAGCCCGAGCGCGACGCCCGGGTGCTCATGCTCAGCGACTTTACCGAGGGCTCCTGGTTCGGCAACGGCGGCGAGCGGCAGGTGGTACTGGGCTTCCGGCTGGCGGCCGATCTGGGACTCTCGATAGGCGACTGGGTAACCCTCGCGGCGCGCACCCGTTACGAGGCGCAGAACGCGGACGATTTCCAGATCGTGGGACTTATCAATTCCTCCGAGCCGGCTATCAACGCCAGCGGCGTGTTCGTCGATATGGCGGACGCCGAGGACTTCCTTGAGCTGGGCGGCCTGCGCACCGAGATCATCGTCAAGATGGAGCGCCGCGTGAATCTCAAGGACGCCATGAAGGATTCGGATGGCCTGGCTGCGGCGCTCGAGGCGGCTTACCCGGCGCTGGACGCGCAGAGCTTCGGCGACGTGGGCAGGCAGTTCCTCGAGCTGGCCAAGGCCAAGTCCAAGTCCATAGGCACGATCATCTTCGTCATGATGCTCATAGCGGGCGTGGGCATAGCCAATACCATATTGATGAGCGTGTATTCCCGTATACGCGAGATTGGCGTCCTGCGGGCCTTCGGCTTCAAGCCCAAGGACATATCGCGCCTCTTCCTGATGGAAGGCGGCATCATAGGGGCCGTGGGCTCCTTAGCCGGCGTGCTCTTCGGCATAGGCCTGGACGCCTACTTCATCTTCGTCGGCTTCCCCCTCGAGTCCATGATGGGGGAAATCGATATGGGCCTGCCCATATGGGGCAGCCTGTACGGCGAATGGAACCCCGACCAGATGGTCGTGGCGGCGGTCGTGGGCATACTCGTGGCGCTTTTTTCCAGCCGCTCGCCGGCGAGGAAGGCTTCCCGCCTCGAAGTGACCAACGCTTTGCGTTTCGTATAAGGAGGGCGCAATGAACTGGATACTAGGCATGGCGCTTCGCAATATCAAGCGCAACAAGCGGCGCACGGCGTTGGCCGTGTCGTCCATAGCGCTCTCGGTTATGCTGATGACCTTCCTCGGCGGCTTCGTCGCCGGCATACTGGACAATATGGTGCGGAACCTTACCCGCAGCGAGACGGGCCACGTGCGCGTCGTTACCAAGGGCTTCGAGGCGCGCTCGCGCTTCATGCCCGTGGACGAGCTCGTGCCCGACCCCGAGGCCGTGATCGCGGCCATAGAGGGCATACCGGAGCTCAAGGGCCGCTTGAGCGTGATAAGCCAGCGCCTGCTTTTCGGCACCCTGCTCTCGAACGGCCCGAACACCAAGGCGGCCATGGGCTTCTCGGGCGACCCCGAGAAGGAGAAGAGCCTCCTAAACCTCGACCGTAGCATCGTGGAGGGCCGCTATTTAAGCGGGCCCGGCGAGGCGATACTGGGCAAGAAGCTCGCCGACGCGCTCGGATTCAAGGTGGGGGACTCGGTGCGGGTCGTTACCCAGGGCGCAGATTACGGCCTTAGGCTCAAGCGCTTCACCGTGGCGGGCATATTCTCCAGCGGGCTCAACCAGCTCGATTCGACGGTGTTCCAGGTGCCGGTGAGCGACGCCAAGGAATTCCTGCGCACCGACGGCGGCGCGCAGCAGGTCATGGTAATGCTTGAGAACTACCGGGAAGCGGACGAGGCGGCTGAACTTATCCGCGCGGCGTTAGCCGGCCTGCCCGGTAGCGAGGAGCTCCTCGTTCAGCCCTGGACGGCCATAGGCGATTACCCCCGCCTGATCACCATGATGGCGGGCATATACGAATATATCTTCTACGTAGTGGCCTTCTTGGGCGCCTTCATTATCACGAACATACTGATGATGGTGGTGCTCGAGCGGCGCAAGGAGATAGGCATACTCAAGGCCATGGGCCTGAAGCGCCGCGAGGTGCTCAGGCTCTTCCTGGCCGAAGGCGCGCTCATGGGCGGCATAGGCAGCCTCGTGGGCGCCTCGCTGGGCTTGGGGCTCTGCTACCTGTTCTCCATCTACGGCCTGGATTTCAGCGACGCCATGGGCTCGCTCAATTTTCCGATAGACCCGATATTCTACGCGCGCTTCAACCCGCTCGACGGGCTGAAGATGTTCGCTATCGGCATGATCGTATCCATGGTCATGTCGATAAGCCCCAGCTGGCGGGCGGGCCGCATGAACGCGGTGGACGCCATAAAGAGCGTAGCATGAGAGGAGACGACACGATGAAGGCACGAATAACGACATGCCCCCTGCGGGCCCTCGCCGCGCTGCTGGCCATGGCTAGCCTGGCCCTGCCCGCGGC
>JBGSKZ010000522.1:0-5619 GCA_041741035.1 Treponematales bacterium | reverse complement strand
CCGAGCTCGGCGCCTATCCGCGCTCCTTTGCCTGGGTGGGCGGCGAGGCCGATACCTACAAGCCAAGCTCGTACGCCCTGATCGCGGAAAGCGGCTTTTCGTTTAGCTTTACGACCTTATCCGCCGTTATTACGAGCGGAGCCAATCCCCTGCTCTTGCACAGGACAGTGCTGGACGCGGATATGGACGTTGGCGCTATGCGCGTAAAGCTGCATGGGCTGTCGGATGCGGTACATTCCTATGCGCGAAGGCGATTGAAAGCGAGTATGCAATCATGATCATCGCCTTTGACGCAAATATTCACGGGCAGGGTCATTATTTTTTTAATAAGGCTATGTTGAAGGCCTTAGCCTTAGCGTTTCCCGAAGAACTGCGTCTCTATATAAACAAAGAGCAAGCCTCCGCTCATGAGGGCAGGATTCCGCAGCTGACTATACAAAAAATCAATGTCCAAGGCGGCGGGGGCATCAAGAATTATTGGAATGCCATCCATGAGCTGTTTTGCGTATTGGCAATCATTCGTAAAGCGGAACGGCAGAAGGCGCGCTTCGTCGTGGCGCTATCCTTGGGGCCTATTGCGCACTACATAGTGAAACGAATAGGCCAGGTAAAACAGTACAAAGTGCCCATACTTGTATGCATTCATGGAGAGCTCCAAGCGCTTGCCTCAAGCGGCCCTAAAGTAAGCTCCGCCGGTCGTTTGATAAAGGCCGCCGCGTGCTTAAGCGTGCCAGGAATTTTCGGTATCGTGCTCGGGGGTTCCATACGGGACGGCCTTAATGCCCTTGGCTATCCCATAGATAGGATTTTTGCCATTCCGCATCCATATGAGTGCGCCGATACGCTCCCTGGAACCTTACAGGCAAACCGGCTGCGCTTTGTTTCACCCGGCGGCGCGGCGCTGATAAAAGGCTCTCATCAGCTATTTTCAATCGCTAAAGCGGTACACGGCGCTATCGGTAAAACGAAAGCCGCTTTTTCATTCTGCGGCAGTTGGGACTCATCGCTCGATCGTTATGATAACGGCCTTGCCTTCCACGGCGTTGCACAAACGCAGCTGTCTGTAGAAGAATATGACCGCTGTTTAGCAGAAAGCGATTTCTTTGTGTATCTCTATCCAAAAGGCTCATACGAGCTTATGGCTAGCGGCGCGCTTTTTGACGCGCTCCGTATAGGGCGTCCTATTTTGGCCTTGCGCACTGGATACTTTGAATGGGCTTTTAAGGAAGCCGGAGAGTTTGGGAAGCTCTTTGATACCCTGGAAGAGTTGGGCGAGTTTATTATCGCCTTTGCCCGTAACCCCGATACCGAGAGCTATAACGCATGGCTACAAGGTTTGTCGTCCGCGAGGGTTTTGGTTTCGCCACGCTCTATCGCCTCCATGCTCGTTAATGGTTTTTCTGGACTAGGCATACGATGAAGGAGTGCCGGCAGTGATCTATTTCGCGATTTTTAGCGTACTCTCGCTCGTAGCCGTTTTCGAGCTCTCTGGAAAGCTAGGCCGTGCCCGGCTACCCTTGCTCGCGCTGAGCGCGCTATTCCTAACCTTGTTCGCAGGGCTAAAGTGGGAGACCGGCACCGATTGGGCGCCCTATCAACAGTTCTTCCAGCTGAGCGCGCCGGGCACGCCATGGTTTAGTATTTCTCTCGAACCAGGATTCCTCCTTTGGAACCGTCTCGTCGCGGCGATATTGAATAACTACAGCTTCTATATGACGATCAGCGCGGCGCTGTGCATAGCCTTGATCCTATTCTCCTTAAAAGGAAAGGCTCAGTACCTCTTCGTGGCCTTGGCCGTGCTCTTTGCCAATACGCTTATCGCCTTCTCGCTTACGCGCCAAACTATAGCCTCGGCAATACTTTTGGCGGCTTTCTCGTGTTTGGCCGATAAAAAACGCTTATCGTTTATCGCTCTCGTATTGCTGGCCGCTAGTTTTCACGTTACCGCGCTCGTCGGTTTATTAGCGCTGGTTCTTGATAGGCATATTAAGCTCTCGATCCTGCTAATCGCGTTTTTAGCCTTCTTTGTCCTGGGTTGGCTAGGCGCATGGCACTCAGCCTTGACGCTCTTAGCGAACGTTTTACCCTCAGGGCATATAAGCTATAGGATACTGCTGTATCTGCAATCGAGTGATGCTGCTGGACAGGCGTATCCGCCGTTTCGCGAGCTTCTTGGCCCCGCAAAGCACTTGTTTCTCTTTGGGATATTTGCGTTCTATCGGTATTGGAAGGGTAGAGAAGAAACTAATTATAGATTTTTCTTTAATGTATACGCGGTCGGCATAGCTATTTACCTGGCAACTTTTAATGACCTTTCGGTCTTTCAACGATTGTTTTGGTACTTCAATCCCATCCAAGGCATATTAGTTTCATCAACGTTATCAATAGAATCCGGGAAAAGGCGCGTTCTCTTAGGCGGGGTATACCTGGCTTATTTCTTAGTGTTGCTCTTCTTTACGCTGAGGTCCTATTGGGGCGAGTATGTGCCATATACGTGGATCTTGAGTTAATAATGAAAGAAAATCGACCTGCGTCACTAAAGAAGAACGCTTTTGTCAATGTACTTCGCGTTTTCCTTAATCTTATTTTCCCTCTTCTTACTTTTCCTTATGCATCGAGAATCCTAGGTCCTACCGGCATAGGAAAGATAGAGTTTGTACAGTCCATCGTATCGTATTTTATTATTTTTTCATCTTTTGGCATACCATTATATGGGATAAGAGAAATTGGTCGGCATCAATCAGATAAAGTAGCTAGAGACACGGCCTTTTCCGAAATATTTACTATTCACACTTTTTTCACCACTTTTGTTTATGTCCTATACATTGTTATGATAATGTTTGTTCCTCTATTTAGGACTGACCGATGGTTGTTCTTTATTTTCTCTTCTTACATCGTACTTAACCTAATAGGCGCAGACTGGTATTTCCAAGGTACTGAAAGATACTCCTATATCACTATTTCAAGTATAGCTATAAAAATAGTATCACTGGTGATACTATTCGGTTTCGTAAAAACTGGTGCAGACCTACTTCAATATTCGTTATACGTTATCAGCCTTTCGGTTGGATCTAATATCCTTAATTCAATTCTGGTTATACGAGAAGTTCGATTCAAGCTTCCTAGATTTTCTGCGATGAGAAGGCATATTAGGCCGATCGTGTCAATTTTTATTTTAAATTTTATTGGTAGCATATACTTAAACCTTGACAAAGCCATGATTGGCTTTATAAGCGGAGATTTTGAAGTTGGTATCTATGCGGCTGCAAATAAAGTAGTGTATATGGTTATTGCCCTTGTTACCTCTATTAACTCCGTTTTACTGCCGCGAGTTTCTCTATACCTTGAGTCCGGACAAAATGAGCGCTATAAAGAAGTTATTTCTATGTATTTTTCTGTTTTAGTTATTATATTGCTTCCCGCCGCATTTGGATTAGGCTATATAGCTCCTGACCTAATTACAATTCTTTCCGGTGAAGCATTTGGTAACGCTATAAATGTCTTGAGAATATTGGCGCTATTAGTCGTTTTTATTGGCTTTAGCCATTTTACTGGAGTGGTGGTCTTATATCCGCAAAAGAAGGAAGCGGTCATGATGGTCTCCTTCCTTATAGCTGCCGCACTGAATTTTTCTACGAATCTTATTCTGATTCCTAGGCTTGGTGCTCTTGGCGCTTCAATTGCTACAATCTTAGCAGAAGGCTCGGTGGTTACATTCCAGATAGCTTACTGCATTAAAGTGTTCCGACTTCGGCCGAGCGTCATTAAGGCTGTTATAGCATTCTTTTCGTCTGTAGCTATGATTGCTCTTCTTTCGTTTGTAAGATCGCTTCTTGTTGATATTAATGGCGTGCTTTTGCTGTTGATATTAATTACAGCAGGAGTTCTATTTTATAGCATTATCTCTGCCCTATTCTTTAGGGATGAAATTAGCTGGCTCTTGGGCAGAAAGATTAAGCTTATATGAGCCGACTATGCCTGTTTTCTTCATATTACGACAAGCCGACTATCCCCTTGTATGTAGAGAATTATTTACGATCTTTACTCCCGTTCCATGAAAAAGTCATACTCTTAACGAATAAACGAGATATGACTGAATCTTCATTAGTGTTTCTAAAAGACCTAAATATACAGATGCTAGCATTTGAGAATGAAGGGTATGATTTTGGTATGTGGTACCATGCCTTCCAAGAACTAGATATTGAAGAGTTTGACCAAATTACTCTTGTCAATGATTCTTGCGTGCTGATTAATAAACTTGACGGTTTCTTCCAATGGGTAAGATCCTTAAAACTCGATTGCTATGCTATGAGCGATAACCATGAGCTTGCCTATCATTTTCAGTCTTTCTTTTTAGTTTTTGATAGAAAGGCTCTTGCGGCTGTGAAAAAATATTTCGAATTCTTCGCCATCATTCAAGATAAATTAAACGTAGTGCTTCACTATGAAATAGGCTTGTCTAGATACCTTTTAGGTAAAGGATTTAAAGGAGATGCATTCTACCAAAGCACCCATTATTCCAAGTTTGGCGTCAATTTGACCATTTATAGGCCATTGAGGATTGTTAAGGATGGTTTTCCGCTATTTAAGAAATCACTACTGTCTACCAGCAGTTACTCATGGTTTTACCGTAAGAGTCTGAAGAGCAGAATTAGCGAAGATGCGTTAGCTCAGATAATAAACAGCAAACCAACACTGCACGGGTTGTTTTTTGAAGGTCTTGATATGGTGCTTTATAAAACCCTAGGCTTAAAAACGCTTTTAATAATCAGGTGAAGATGGAAAAAGAACATACTCGAGTTGACGTCACCGCAATTATATTAAACTATAACGATGTAGCTTTAACAAAGCGAAGCTTAGATGCTTTCGAGTCAGCGGCCAGTGCCTTCGGCTTTAAAGTAGAATCTATAATCGTTGATAATTCCGCGAAAAGTACGGGTGCAGCCATTAAAGCCCTTTGTATTGGAAACCGCAAAGCTATTTTGAATTTATCGAATCAAGGTTTTGCGGCCGCCAACAACCAGGGTATTTATAATGCGAGCGGTGAATATCTGTTGATAGTCAATAATGATGCCTTTGCCACTGCCGAGAGCCTCGAAAAGGGGTTGCGTTTTTTTAAGGACAATCTAGGTACTGGGATATGGGCGCCACGGCTTACCTATGAGGACGGGCGGTTCCAAAATTCCGTGGGGGTTCAGCCATCTTTAAGGAGCCATTTTGCCGAATACCTCGTGCCGGCTAGGTTCTTACGTATTCGACAGCTGGATAAGCAAAAATCGCCGCGTAGGGTCGATACGGTAAGCGGGGCATTCATGCTTATTCCACGGGCAATAATGGCCGACTTAGGCGGATTTGACGAGGATTATTTCTTTACCGTCGAGGATATAGATCTCTGCGTTCGTATGAAGAAGGCCGGTTACAGCGTCGTGTATGACCCGCGCGTTTCCGTGGTACATATAGGCGGATCTGGCCAATCGTGGAAGTGGCTGAATGACCCATATATGCACAAGGCCCGACTCCTCTACTTCAAAAAAAACCATAGTAGGCTTGCTTTTTTAGCGGCATCGGCAATTACTTGGTTTGGACTAAACATAAGGAAGCTGTTATTAAAATGGAGTT
>JBGSKZ010000521.1:0-2199 GCA_041741035.1 Treponematales bacterium | reverse complement strand
CCGGCGAAGCGCCTGGAGCCCGCCCCTCCGGGTAGCGGCGGGGCGGGCCCGGGCGGCATTCTAATCGGCCAAATCGAATATCTTGCCCGGATTCATGATATTGTTGGGATCCCAAGCCGTCTTGATGGCCTGCATGAGCTTCAATTCAACCGGGTCTATGATGTCCTTAAGGAAGGACTTGCGCTTAAGGCCTATGCCGTGCTCGCCGGATATCTTGCCGCCGAGCTCGCCGGTTATCCTATACAGCTCTTTTAAGCACGCTACCTCGTTCTTCTTCCAGTCCTCCATGCTCATATCCGGATCCTTGACCAGGGTGGCATGGAGATTGCCGTCGCCGGCATGGCCGTAGCAGGGTATCTGCACGCGGTACTTGGCGCTCAGCTTGTCCAGCTCGGGTATGATTTCGGGTATGCGCGATATGGGCACCACGATATCCTCAAGGCTCTGTATGGGGCTGTATACCTTGAAAGCCTCAGCGATGTTGCGGCGCACGTTCCAAATGCGCTCTATGTTGTTGCGGTCCTCGGCTACGTACACTTCGATGGCGCCGTGTTCCTGGCAGAGCTGGCCGGCCGCTATGAGGTCCATTTCTATCTGCTCCGCGTTGGTGCCGTCCAGCTCTATGAGCAGCATCGCGCCGGCCTTTTCGTAGGGTAGGCTCTCGTTGAGGTACTTGCAGCTGGTGATGATAGACAGCTGGTCCATGAACTCTATGCTCGTCGGCGTGAGCCCCTTGGATAGGATGACCGGCACCACGTCGATGGCCTCGCGCGGGGTCTTGAAGAGCACCAGCAGGTCGGCCTTGGCCGTGGGGTAGCCTATGAGCTTGATGATGGCCTTGGTGGCTATGCCCAGGGTTCCCTCGGAACCGACGACGAGAGCTTTAAGGTCGTAGCCCGACACGTCTTTGGACAGCTTGCCGCCCAGCTGCACGATATCGCCGGTAGGCGTCACCAGTTCTATTCCCTGTATGTAGCGGCCCGTTACGCCGTACTTTACGGCTTTGCCGCCGCCGGCGTTCTCCGCTATGTTGCCGCCTATGGCGCAGGTCTGCAGGCTCATGGGGTAGCCGGCGAAGAATAGCCCGCGTTCCTGCACGGCCATGGCCAGCTCATTGGTGACCATGCCAGCCTCCACGACGGCGACCATATTCTCCACGTCAAGCTCCAAGAGCTTGTTCATTTTCTCGAGGGATATCAATATGCCGCCGTACAGGGGTATGGCGCCGCCGGAAAGGCCGGAGCCGGCGCCGCGGGGCGTTACCGGTATTCGTTCGCGGTTTGCCAGCTTAACCACGCCGGCTACCTGCTCGGCGCTTGAGGGCAGCACCACCGCCTCGGGCATATGGCCGTATTCCTTGGCGTCGGTCTCGTCATGGGAGTAGGCCTCGATTTTTTCCAGGTCCACGAGGACGCCGCGAGAGCCTACGATGGCGCGCAGCTCGTCCACTATGGCGGGAGTGACGACGCCGTACTGCGTAAGCCTTGATACGGATGCGTTGCCGACGCTCATTTTATGCCTCCCTTGCGCTTGTCCATGCGGCGCTGTATTTCCGGCACTACCTGGAACGCGTCGCCCACGATGCCGAAGTCGGCCACCTTATGCAGGCTGGCTTCGGGGTCGGCGTTTATCGACACGATCACTTCGCTGGTCTTTATGCCGGCCAGATGCTGTATGGAGCCGGATATGCCTATGCCTATGTAGAGCTTGGGCGACACGGTCTTGCCCGATAGGCCTATCTGGTGGGGGTAGCCTATCCAGCCCCTGTCCACCGCCTCGCGGCTGGCGCCGACCACGCCGCCGAAACTGTCGGCAAGAGTCCTGATCATGGCAAAATTATCGCCCTTCTTGAGTCCCTTGCCGCCAGCTACGATGACGTCCGCTTCTTCCACGTTGACGAATTCGGCGGCGTCCTTGCGGTAGCCGAGCACCCGCACGCGGCCGTCTATCATGTCGTCGGCGACGGGCACGGCGATGATCTTGCCTGAGCGGCCCTTGTCCTCCGCCAGGGGGCGGCTGGACTTGGGGCGCACCGTGGCCATCTGAGGCCGGTGATCAGGCGTCTTGATAGTGGCCATGATATTGCCGCCTATAGCCGGCCTCGTCTGCAGGAGGTTCCCCGTGCCTTCCTCTATGTCCAGTTCGGTGCAGTCGGCTGTGAGCCCGGCGTGTACCTTTATGGCAAGGTAGGGCATAAGC
>JBGSKZ010000520.1:0-1848 GCA_041741035.1 Treponematales bacterium | reverse complement strand
GCGAGGGCGAAAGCGCTCAGCCGGGGGCCGCGGCGCCGGAAGGGGCATCCCAAGCCCGTGGGGACGACCGGGAACTGGAGCGCCTCTACGGGCTTTTGGGTTTGGAGCCTGGCGCCTCTCGCTCGGAACTCGCCCAAGCCTATAAGCGGCGCTCGCGGCTCTGCCATCCCGACGCGAAGGGAGGCTCGGCCGAGGGCTTCTTGGCCCTTAAAGAGGCCTATGACCGCATACGGGAGCTTGAGGAGCCGCGAGACCCTAGCTAGACGAGGGGCCGCGGCCGACCTGGCGCCTCTAGCGGCTTCTCCATACATACTCGGGGAGTATGCAGAGCGGCCCCGTGCCCAAGGCCTCAAGCTCGGCCGCCACGGCCGCTAAATCCTCGAACGCGTCCGGAATGCTTGCCGCGGCCAGGGCGCGCGAGCCTAAGAGCGACAGGGCGTTAAGGCCGCCGGACAAGCCGGGCATCTCGTCGCGGAATACGACGGGGCCGCCCAGCGCTTCAGCCATGGCGGCCTTCACGGCGGAGAGGCCTCCGAGCTCGTCGATAAGCCCGTTTTCCAGCGCCTCCGCGCCAAGCCAAACCTGCCCCTTGCCCAGCTCGTCCACCCTCGCGCTATCCATGGAGCGGCCTTTCGCCACTACGCCGATGAAGCGCTCGTATATGTAGGCTATCGCCGCCGCCTGCGCGTCCGCGTCGCCTTCCCGGCGGGGCAGGAGCGGATTGGAGAAATCGGCGCTCGGCCCCGCGCTCACGCTCTCCGCGGCTATGCCCAGCTTGTCCAAGAGGCCCGTGGCGTCGGGCATGACGCCCGTTACGCCGATGGAGCCGGTTATGGTGCCCGCTTCCGCCCATATGCGGTCTGCCGGCGCGGAAATATAGTAGCCGCCCGAGGCAGCGTAGCCCGCCATGGACACGTATACGGGCTTGCCTTCGGCCGATAAGAGAGCCACCTCCCTGGCTATGAAGTCGCTCACGCCCGCGTCGCCGCCGCCCGAGTCTATCCTGAGTATGACGCCGCTCACCCTCGGGTCTGCGCGCAGCTCGCGTAGGCGCTCGGCGGCGCTTTCCCCTATGGACGCGCCGGCCACGCCGGGCCCGTTGATGATGGAGCCGCTGAGCCGCAGCACCGCCACGGTCTTGGCCAGTGGATGCTCGCCCCAGGAGCTATCGCGGGTCTTGTAGTACTGATCGATGCTTACTTTCCGTTTCCAGCCCCGCTCGTCGGATAGGTAGCTCTCGAATTCGTCGCGGTACATGATACGGTCGACGAGGCCCGCGTCGCGCGCCGCCGTGGGCACGAGATAGGGTCCCCCGGCTATCAGCGCGGCCGCGTCGGCGCTTAGCCTGTTTCCGCGGGCGGCCGAGAGCGCCGCGTAGCCCTGTCCGGCGAGGCCCCGCACGTAGCGGGACTTCATGGCCCGTTCGGCCTCGGTCATGCCGGGCTCGGTCAGGCTATTGTACGCGGTCTTCGTGTCGTGGGAACGCAGATTGTAGAAGCGCAGGCCGATTTTTTCAAAGAAGGCCTGGTAGTAGAGCGAAAACGAGCCCACGTCCACAAGGGCCAGCGAGCCGTTGGGGTCCAGCGCGACGAGCTCCGCGCCGGCGGCAAGATAAAGGTACGAAAGCCTATCCTGATACCGGGCATACGCGTAGAAGGGCTTGCCGGCGGCCTTGAACGCGGCCAGTGCCCTTGCCAGCTCCTGGGCCTGCGCTTCCGAGGGCGGGGCCGCCGGATTGAAGAGGGCTATGGCACCTACCAGGGGGTCCCCCGCGGCGCGCTCTATGGCCTCCACCAGCCGTTCGTGCCGCAGCGTGGCGTTCCCGCCGAGCGCGGCCAGGCCAAACGG
>JBGSKZ010000519.1:0-4063 GCA_041741035.1 Treponematales bacterium | reverse complement strand
GTCATAGACGACTTCAGCGGCATCGAGGGCCTTGCCTACGCGGGGATCGGCCGTCTGCGCGTACGTTGCCGCGGCGGCTATACACAGTAAAAAAAACACCAAGCTTCGCTTGTTCATGGGCTCTTCCTTTCATGGGGCGGTATATCCGCCCCCGCCACGACTGGCATGACCTGCCATGCAGATCATGAATGATAGTAGTGTGGCGCGCCTCGGGCATAAAAACAAGCAAAGCGCCGCGATAATTCGCTCAGGCAGGCGCAGACCTAAGCTTCGGGGAACTAAGTTTCCTTTTGCATTGCGCTCAACAATAGGCCTATACTATTTTCTGCCAACAAAACGGTAAACGGCGGAGGCTGCATGGAGGGCTATGACATCGAGTCGCTCATCGACGATATCCTCGAGGCACGCATGGATGGCGCGCTTGAGCGCCTGAACCGGGTATCGTTCCGCGACGGCTACGCCGCCATGATACGCGACTACCTCGACCCCGCCCTACAGCGCGTAGGCGCCATGTGGTCCCAGGGCTCCATATCCCTGGCGCAGGGCTACGTGGCGGGCAAGATAGCCGAACTCGTATTGAACAAGGCCATAGAGAGCGGAGAAAGCGCGGCTCTGGCCCAGGAGCAGGGCGTGGCCGTGCTGGGCAATATAGAGGACGATTTCCACGCGCTCGGGCGCAAGATGGTGGCGTCCTTCCTGCGCCTCGACGGCTGGAAGGTTGAAGACCTCGGCAACGACGTCATGCCAGCCGCCTTCGTCGATGCCGCCCTAAGGCTGAACGCCAGGGTCATAGGCGCATCCGCCATGATGCTATCCACCGCCCTCAACGTGCGCGCGCTGCGCGCCGAGCTCGATAGCCGCGGCCTTTCGGGCTCCGTGCAATTGGCCGTGGGAGGGGCGGTATTCCGCATGCGCCCCGGCCTCGTGGACGAAGTGGGCGGAGACGGGAGCGCTCCTTCAGCGTTGGAAGCGCCCGCCTTATTTAGGGCGCTAAAAGAGCGGGCTAAGCCATGACCAGCATGCAGCGCCTCGGCGCCGTGCTCAGCGGCGACAAGCCGGACCGGCCGCCCTATGGGCTCGTATGCGCATCCATGGGTGCAAAACTGATCAACTGCGGGCTTGACGACTACTACCGCGACCCCGGGCTCTACGCAAAAGGGCAGGCCGCGCTCTGCGAGCTGCTGGACCCCGATATCGTGTTCGGTCCCTTCCTGTGCCCCTACGAGGCGGCGGCTTTCGGAGCGAAGCTCGCCCCCCAGGCCCGCTCGGTGCCCAATGTGGCCAAGCCCCCGTACCGCAGCGTACAGGAAGCGCTCGACGCCCCCATGCCGAGCCTGCGGGACGACGGGTACCTGCGCTTTCTCGTGGAGGCTACGGCGGCTAGCGCCGCGGCGGCTAAGGGCGAGCGCATCGTAGTGGCTCCTATCACCGCGCCCATAGACCTGCCCGCCCTGCTCATAGGCATAGAAGCCTGGCTGGAAGCCCTGCTCTTCAAGCCCGAGGAGGCAGCGCTCCTGAACGCCAAGGCCGTGGAGCATTTCGTGGCACTCGGCTCCGCCTTCCTTGCCGCCGGCGCCGCCATGCTGGCCACGCCGGTCATGTTCGCCAATCCCGCCATCCTGGACGCGGCGAGCGTTAAGCGCCTTACCCTGCCTACCCTGCGCGCTGCCTTCGCGCGCCTGCCCGGCCCCATAGTCTTCCACCATGGCGGCAACGCCATGGCCGAACACCTAGGCCTCTACGCCGATCTGCCCAATGTGGCGGGTTTCCTCCTCGGCGAGCGCGACAGCTTCTCCGTGGCCAGGGTAGCCCTTGGGGCGGACACGATACTCATGGGCAATATATCGGGACCCCACTTCGACGCGTACGGCCCGGAGCGCTTAAGGCAGAAACTGGACGCCCTCATAGAGGACAGGCGGGACGACGGCAGGTGGATATTCTGCAATTCCAGCGCCGAACTGCCTTCCTGGACGCCCCTGGAGAGCCTTGGCGTCGTGCGGGAAGCCTTCCAAAGCCGGGGAGCCTAAGGCCATGAAAAGCCGCATCCCCCTGATAGCCTGCGGCATTTTCCGCCGGGAAGTCGAAGCCCTGCCGCCGGAGCTTATAGACCGCTTCTCGCCCGAATACCTGGACTCCATGCTCCACATGCGGCCGCTTGAGCTTGACGCGGCCCTGCAGGCTACGCTCCCGGCCGAAGGATCAGGCGCGGCCGTGATCCTTTTCGGCGACTGCTGCCCCTTTATGCGCGATATGGCCGGAGGCCCGGGCCGCGCGCGGACGGAGGGCGTCAACTGCTGCGAGATCATGCTCGGCCATGAGCGCTACAAGGTTCTGCGCCGCGAAGGTTCGTTCTTCTTCATGCCTGAATGGACTGAGCGCTGGGAAGAAGTCTTCAAGTTCGAATTAGGCTTCAATGACGAGGTCCTGGCCAGGGGCTTCATGAAAGATACCATGAAAAAACTCGTGTATGTCGATACGGGCCTTCATCCGGTGCCCTTCGATACCCTCGCGGCCATAGAGTCTTTCTTTGAGCTGCCCATGAGCGTGGAGCTTACGGGCTTAGGCCAGCTGGAACTGACGCTACGCGCTGCGCTGGAAAAGGCGGGCCGATGAGCGATTCGGCAAGCGCGGCCTTCTCCATACTGCTTTCGGACCTCCTTGAAAACATTCTGTCCAGGGCCGAAAACCCCAAGGACTGCACGGCCCACTTGAGCAGCAGGATACGGGATCTCATAGGGGTTAAAAGCGTATTCGTTTTCCAGTGCGCGTCGATAGCGCCGAGCCATAGGCACGAACTGCTCTCGGTCACCCCGGAGAGAAGGCGGAATCTAGCTGAGAGCCGTGCCATGGAGCCCCTGATCCACTGCGCCCACGGCCTGGTAGGCGTGCAGTTCATAGACCCGCGTCCGGGCGCGCCGGCTGAAAATGCGCCCGGGCTTAACGCCCGCGACCGCGAGGCCCTCTGCGCGGCGCTCGTAAGCCTCGGTTCAGGCCCCAGCATATTCGTGCCCCTGCGCTATGCCGACAAGCAGATGGGCATGCTGCTGCTGCTCGACATCCTGGATGACCATAATATTGCCGCGCTAAGCTCTAGCCTTGAGCGGCTAGCCGGCGTGCTCGCGCTCATACTGCGCAACGCATTCCTGTTCGGCGATCTGGAGCGGGCGGTGGCCGAGCGCACAGACACGCTCGAGCGCGAACAGGCTAAGCTCCGCCTGGCCTTGAACGAGAAGGACGTACTCCTTAAAGAAGTGCACCATCGCGTAAAAAACAACCTGCAGATCATAGACAGCCTCCTGCACATGCAGTCCGAGCGCAGCGAGTACGCCGCGGTCAAGCAGGCCCTCGCCGAGGGGCGCGGCAGGGTATCCTCCATGGCCATGGTGCATGAAGAACTCTACCGCTCCTCTGACCTCTCCACGATTGAGCTTGAGCGCTACCTGCCTAAGCTGGTCGATAAGCTCTTCCTCGGCAGCAGCAAGTCGGTCCAATGCTCGTACGGGCTTGAGCCCCTGCGGGTAAACCTGTCCTCCGGCATACCCATAGGGCTCATCGTCAACGAGATAGTCATGAATTCCCTCAAGTACGCTTTTGCCGGGCGCGGTGACGGCAGGCTCGAGCTGAGGCTCAAGCGCGATGGCGCGTTGTACAAGCTTTGTATCAAAGACGACGGCCCGGGGCTGCCGCCGGGCTTGGACCCGGCCCTCCAGGATACCCTGGGCATGTCCATCGTGCGCGGCTTGGCCGACCAGCTCGGCGGACAGGCGCAATGGGCTTCCGACGGGGGCCTCCGCTTCACGCTGACCATGGCCGCCGAAGATCTTCAGCCCTAATTAGCCACCCCGAAGCCTAGCGTACATAAGCTTCGGGGAACTAGCTAAGTTCTATCCGGGCAAGCGCGCGCGCGCGGATTGGGCATGGGCCGCGAGTCCCTCCATGCCCGCAAGTCGCATCGTGTCGAGGGCAAGGCCCTCGGCGCCCGGGCTCCCGTCCATGCGCAGCCAGGTACGCACGCGCAGGAAATCGAACACCGACAGGCCTCCCGACGAGCGCGAGCGGCCGG
>JBGSKZ010000518.1:0-9699 GCA_041741035.1 Treponematales bacterium | reverse complement strand
TTCGGAGAACATTTCAATGCCTACGGCGCCGGGAAGACGGGTTTGTTCGATCCGGCGGGTCCGGCTGAAGTCCCAGGGCAATTCAAAGAATAACGTTGGAAGGCTTTCAATGTTAATTCCATTGGGCAGCGACTTCCCGGCACCTGACATGCTGCGCATGGCCATCCATGGGGAGATGCTTCGCTGCCTGCTTGGGTTCCCTATGGCGTCGTAGTCGTTAATCAGCACTTCCCGCAATTCCAGCCCGTCGGCGCTGGTGAGCACAACGGACTTCCATTCGTTCCAGCGTTCCGGGGCCTGCTGCGCGAATAAGGACCATGGAATCAAAAAGGCGAATAGCATACCGTTTATTGCTCTCTTCACGATTAGTCTCCTTGGGCGATGGCCATTAATCACCAGGAGAATACGCCGCGAAGCGGCGTTTAGCAATTAACAGCCCATAACAGGAGATAATCATTTTGTTTATGCCCAGAGGTAAAGCCAGCGGAGTGGGGTGGGCGGCTAAGTGCAGGAGACGGCCAGCGGTGTGAAACTGGCGGACCGGCCCAGGAACCGGTATTCGCCAACGAACCGGCGCTAAAGGCTTTTTGTCCGCGTTTTTCTCACACGCAGCCGGGCAGGAATTGCTCGGTGCCTGTGTTGTAAGTTAGCAGCCATTCGGAGAATTCGTGCGATTCCATCCGCACTAGCATTCCTGGTATTGGAAGTCGGATATACCAACTGCGAGCGCTGTGTTTTCAGGTTTCGCTGCATACCCTGAAATTCTTTTCTTGACGGCCAGACTTTTGATAGAGGCGTCTTTCTTGACCTTATCGGCTAATTCCACGTATTCCGCGACTGTTCCCATGCTCTTCCCCTTGTGCTCCCATGCAATTCCTGGATAATCAGCCGAGCATGGGCAGGCGGTTTCCTATGCCCAGGGTCTGTTCGATGCCACCATCCGCTTTTCAACTCCTTGCCGCGATGCAATACGCAAGAAGAAAAGGAAACACTTCTTTCCTACCGGCTTGATCTGTCTAGCTATACGGTAGACGCGGAGTAATTGAAGGTTACCAGTACTCCGTCACCGACAGGTCGTCTATCCAGGGGTTTTTTGAATCGGAAAAATTAACCCCCGTGCTGACAAACTTTAAGGAAAGCGAAATAAGAGTTGTAGTAGTATCATCCTGAAAATCGCTGAAGGATGCCACCGTCGTCCCCGGATCGACCGTGTCGTACACATGGCAGGAGTGGGTTTCGTCTCCGTCGTGGGTCCAGACCAGTCGGTAGGTGGCTGCCGGGTCCGGGGTAAAGTCCGTAGACTGGTACAAAACGGTTCCATTTAGGTCCCCGGTCAGAATCTCAAATTGAAGCTTGTTTACTATGCTAAGGGACAGAGCGTAACCACCAAAAATACCACCACTGGGCACAATATATACCCTGCTGTCTTCATCGTTCAGCCGGACCAGCAGTTCCACCCGCTTGAAGGGGGTATTAACGAAGCTTTCTTGCACCGCTACCCACCCTGCTAAATCGGTTCCGAACCCGCATAGACGCTGTCCGCGGATGGCCCCTCCATCGCCTGCAAGAGAGTAGTCCGTGCCGGGATTCCCGTCGGTACGGTTGTAGTTATCGAAAAAGCTGGCTTTCCATACCGTCACGGTATAGGTTTTGGAAACCGCCGGATCCTCCGCGGTGACCTGGGCTGTGACCGAGTTGCGTCCCTTTGATGAATCAAAGGTGTAAGGCGCGATATTCCCGCGACGAAGTGTCTGTTTTCAGTAGAAGGCCCTTAAGTATTCTTCCGGATTTGCGCCTATGCCTTCCAGGTTTAGCTCTTTAACCATTAGTAGACCTTTCATATCTATCCTGCCGTCCGGGTGCCTTCCCGGGGCGGGATCCAAGGCCAGGGATTGGAATATTGCTTCAGTAATAGCTCGCCCCTCCGAGTTCAGACTCTGGGCCCCGTTCCAGAAAAAATTGTCCGGGGACTCCAACTCAGGCATCTCCCTATAGACGTCACCGCTTCCGCCCCGCAGGGATATATTTCTGGAGGCGATAAATAACCTTTTATCGCTCGTCTTTCCGTAGAGATTGATATTGGCCCCTTTGTTCCCGTAGCTCGTATTGCGTATGATTACAACAGCGGGGTTGGAATTGCTGGTAATACCCGAGGCGCCGTTGGCGTACGCGATGCTGTTCCGCAGGACATGTGGTATCGAGATGCCATCGCCCCCGAGCTTGAACCCATTGCCGTCTCCATTGCCCGATCCGTCCAGAAGGGATCCATTTTTATAAGCTACGCAACTCTCGATGAGTACTGCTCCGATCGGGCCTGATTCAATCTTCGAAAAAAGGTCCCATCCGTCATCTATGTTGCTGAAGGCTATGCAGCCCCGGAATACATTGCCTTCACCGCAGGTCAGTTTGGCAGCAAAGCCATCGGCATTGTTTGCCGCGGGATCGCAGTTGTTGTAGGACGTACAGTTCAGGATGAGATTATTTTTCGGCCACTTCTGCATTGGCTCGGCGCTGGCCCCGCTTATTTGTATGCCGGTATCACCGCAGTTATACACGGCGACATCTTCAACAATATTATTGTCCCCGGCTATCTGCAGACCCTTTATGTTTCCACGGGTATTTCTGATGTCTAGGCTCTTGATTGTCCAGTAATCACCCCATAGCGACATACCGCCGTCTACCAAGCTGAAATCCAGTATTGCCCGCTCTCCTTCTGCGGATCTGATGATCCGCCTGGCATCTGGCTTTCCGTCAAACCCGCGCGGAATATTCACCATGCGATTGGGATAGTATATGCCTCCACGGAGAAGGATAGTCTGGCCAGGTTTTACAAAGAGTAAAGCAGTTGTCAGATCAAGAGGACTTTCTTTTGTGCCCCTGCCTAAGAATTCTCCGTCTGCCGCAACCCATAGTTCCGGATTATCAAAGGAGTGGTAAATGACCGAGTGGTTGATGTTGACCGGATGGTAGCTCTCTACATAAGCCGACAGTTCCCGATCCCAGGAGGCCATCACCTGCCCTTCTGCGGGCCTGAAACCGGGATCGGGTGTAAAGATGATTCTATAGTCATTTATACCTTGCGACAGATTGAATAGGCGGATGAAATCCGCGTCAGCGGTGATCTTCTCCTTATTGATGAGCACTTGGCGCTTGCCATCAATGACGGTCAGACTGCCCGCAGCATTGGCATTGAATACGAAGGGATAGCTAGCTTCTGTATAGCTGGGAGGTGAATCCACTAAGGCTCTGAGCGGTATCAATTCCGGTGGCGCTGGCTGGCCAGGAGGATCTTTCTTCGGATCAGTTATAGTCATTGAGACATTGCTGACGGTGACATTGCAGCCCCTTGCCACCGCGAATCCGGCGTACACATGCCCGGAATCCAGTTGTAGGAGTTTCTCAGGCCCATAGAGTATGTGTTCGAGTTCCAACTCTTCGGGGGCGTATGGATTATCAAGCAGTGTATGATAACCGGAATTGGTTTTCATCAGGATCAGTGTATAGACATCCCCCTTCTTGACCAGGCTTCCGCTGTCGTAGCTGTACGCGCGGGAAACGCTGCGTCCGTTCAACGCTATCCCCGAATCGCCCTGGTCGATGACCTCCCTGCTTAGTCCGGTAACAAAGCGCGATCCCAGTGTATCTTTGCTGGTCCTCTTTATTCCAGCGATGGTTTCCTCGAACTTGGTCGCGATTATCCCGACTGAGTTGGTGTAATGGTTTTTCATGCTGACGCCGTGCTCGCCGAGACTGTCCATCGCCAGCAGCCCGAAACCTTCCTGCCCATCAGCCGTCGGATTGATGTAATCAACGGTAAAGGTGGCCCGGAGTATGAAGTTCTCAGCTTCCGGATCGATGATCGTATAGTAAAAAGAGAGGCCGTCATGGAAGGCGGTGAACTTCCCGCCCTTCTGATCAATCTGGCCGTCTGGGAGTATTGAGCAGGATCTTAGTGAAAAAATAAATTCGTCCGCATCTATCATGGTTATGGTATTGAGTTCAGCCTTGCTCGACTGCCCGAACCAGGCGAAATTCCATTCCCGGTCCGGTGTATCTTTGACTGTCCTGGACAGGGAATCAGCAACGACGCGATCATCGCCACGAAGCGCTGCTACTGTAAAAACATATTTTCTTCCTACCGTAAGTTCATTGAAATTTACGACATGGTTCCTGTCAGCACCTGAGAGGCCCCCTGCCGCCAAACTTGCCTTCCCTGAGGGCAGGAGTCCGTCTTCACCCTCTGCGCTGCAGGTAACTTCATAGCCCTCCGCCTCGGGAACTTCTGTCCAACTCACCTGGATGCCCCCACCTCCCGTATTCATGACCCGGAAAGCCGGAGGCTCCAGAGGAAGGGAATAACTGTACTTAAGGATCTGGGAGACCTTGGTCTGTGGCAGCAGATTCCTCATGGCGGTCACGCGGAAGTAGTAAAGCCCGCTACGCGGTGGTTGGAGCTCCACCGATTTTATTATACTTTTGGACCTGCCTACGCTCTTCTGTTCAATTATCTTGCCAGAAGCGTCCAGCATCTCAACCGTGGCTTTGTCAGCCCCGTCGCTTCCGGTAAGAAGTTCAAAAGCGACCACGAGTTTCGTAGCTTCCGCCGCTTTAGGTTCGATGGAAAGCAGGACCGGAGCCGATACCTCATCCCAGGCTTTGCGGGTATCCTGTGCAAGTAATACAGGGGTATTCAAGAATACCAGAAACAGGACAAGCACGGCAATGGAAAGAACCCTTGATGGCTGGACTGGGATTATTGTCCGTAGTTTCTGGTTCACACTCTCACTCGACTATGATCTGATAGATATTGATTCCGCTCCCGATGGAGAACAGCGTGTAAACTCCCGCCGCTTTAACTTCGAAGGACGCAATCCCTGCGATTGTTCCGTCGTCCGGCGGCGCTGCCAATTCAGCGATCGCAGCGCCATCCAGCCCTACTACTTTCAGAGTGCGGGTATCGGTTTTGCTGCTGCTGTTCAGATATACGGTTACCTTAGCCGCGCCATCCGTCTTGAAACGTATAGCACGAAACTCGGCGGATCCCGAGCCATTCAGTTTGATCCGTGCATTGAAGACTTCACCGTCAGCTGCTTCCCTGGCTACATCGATCTCCTCAATGGTGACTCCCTTGTCACTGCGAGCCATGATGGTAAAGCCATCGAAATCCGTCTCGGCTATTACGGCACTCGCGGGAAGGTCATTTGCGCTTATGAATTCCTCAGCGGAGACCCCGATACCAAGAGCTGAAAATACTATAAGAACTAAAAATAACCAGTGTCTGCTGCCTGTTTTCATGACCAGTTCCTCCTTTTCCTATTATGTCCCCTTAACGTTGAAGAATACCGACATCTATTTGGATTTTTCGGTGAAGACCGCCCTCGACAGAGCTAAGGACAAGAGAGCCCGTCTCTGCCTATAGACTCTGGCTCCCCGGAATCAGGACTGGTTCGAGAATCTTGGCGATCAGTCGGATCCACACCTTGTCAGAGCAGATCCTGATCGCCGTTGATTTGGATTATCTCGCCGCTGAGGAAATAGGCTTTGCTACTGCAAAGGCCTGGCCGTAGGAGTCGGACTTACATGAAAAGCACTCCGGTAAACCCGGGGCGGTTCACTTTCTGGCTAGGTAATTAGTTGGAGTTCGGGGCTAAACCTAAATTTCCATGGCTAAACGCAATATCTCCGCCATGCCGGTTATTTTGAGTTCCCTTTATCGCATGAATAAGTGCGTCAACCGCCTCGTCGTCGCGATCAGGCCGATCACGACCATGACGGAAAAGTACAGGACATGCACGAGCATTCGCGGGTTGACCACGCCGAGGGTAAGGCCGCGGATTAGTTCCACGCCATGCCAGAGGGGGAAGGCCATGATGAGCCACTGTATGGACGGCGGATAGACGCTGAGAGGATAGAAGGTCGCGGAAAACAGGAACATAGGAAGCATGAAAAAATTGATCCAATCCATTTGCTGAAAGGTCTTCATGTAGGAAGTTATGGCCATGCCGCAGGAAGAAAAGGCGAACGCGATGAGCAGCGCGGCGGGGATAGCCAGTATGCCCCAGGGCGAAAGGACCAAGCCCATGCACAGCATGACGGTCATGAAACCTAGCGAGTATACCAGGCCCCGTAGCAGCGCGTAGGTGATTTCGCCAAGCGCTATATCGAAGGTGCCCAGCGAGGTGGCGACCATGCCCTCATAGAGCCTGGCAAAGCGCATTTTGAAAAACACGTTCCAGGTGGAGTCATAGATGGCGCCATTCATTGCCGATGTAGCCAGTAGCGCGGGGGCGATGAACGCGGCATAGCTGACCGATCGTCCGTCCGGACCGGCGACGCTGCCTACCAAGGTTCCCAGGCCTAGGCCGAACGCAAGCAAATAAAACACGGGCTCAAAAAAACCGGAAAGGACGATATACCAGGCGGAGGTCTTAAGCGCGTAGAACGCGCGGAGCACTACGGTATGGGGACGTCCCGCGAAAATATGGGAAAACGGACGCAGCCGGTACCGCTTATCTATTGAACTCACTTGGATAACCTTCTTCCAAAGAAGCGATAGGATAAGGTCAAGCCGAGGAAGATAATAATGCAGAGGTAGGCAAAGTGCGCGATAACGAGCCATAAGGGCAGCGGCAGGTCAAATATGAAAAAGCGACCGAGGTTCGTAGCGTGCCAGAGCGGGGATACCCACCCTATCCATCGGAGCCAAAGCGGTATGCCTTCCAGGGGGTAAAACGTGCCCGAAAAGAGGAACATCGGGGCTATTATCATGCGCTGGATAAGGGGGAACCATCCGTCGTCTTCCTCTATGTACGACGCCACGCTCATCATCGTCGTGCCCATGGCGAGCCCGCCTAGGATGGACGGCAGTATCGCCACGATACCGAAGTTTCCCGGACTCGCCTGAAAGGCCTTAAGGAAACACCAGAAAACGCTTACGGTAAAGACCATGCGTATTAGGGCCGCATAGAGTACGCCGTTCGCTATCTGCCTAGGCTTGAGAGGGGTGGCGTACATGGCGAAGAATTCTCGGGACCACTTAAACCCGCCAAGCACGGGATAGGAAGTCTCCTCAAAGGCAGCGTTGATAGCGGCGCTCGCGAGCAGGGCCGGTCCCACGAAGGTGAGATAGCTTACGCCGAGTATGCCGTCCGGGCCCGACTTCGCGTCGATGAAGGATCCTATGCCGACGCCTAAGGCGAAAAGGTACATGATGGGATTGAAGAAGCTGCCCATGATGATCGACATCAAATACGCTCGCATGGTAAGGAGGCGGTGCTCCGTGACGTACCAGCTGCCGAATAGGCGGGATCTCGCGCTGCGTATGGCCCCCATGTGAGCGCGGGCGCCCGAATAGGCGCGTTTCTCTACGCTCATTCCACGAGACTCCTGCCGGTCAGGCGAAGGAACACGTCTTCAAGGCTTGAGCGCCTAACCAAGGACGTGATTGGCCTAAGCCCTCGGGCGACTATCCGCGAAAGGTCTTCCTCTCCCTGGGACGTGTACAGAAGAATCCGGTCCGGCAGTATCTCTAGGCGCTCGCCTAGGTCCGCGAGCAGCGGGGCCGTTTGGGCGTTCTTGTCCGATCCGAACCTGACTTCCACGACTTCGCGGCTCGAATAGCGCGCTATAAGCTCGGCCGGCGTTCCCTCCGCCATGATCTTGCCTTTATCCATCACCACGAGGCGATCGCACAGTTGCTCAGCCTCGTCCATATAATGGGTCGTTATGACGAGCGTGACGCCTTCTTCCTTGAGGCGGAATAGGCGATCCCACAGGATATGCCGCGCCTGCGGGTCGAGGCCGGTCGTGGGCTCGTCGAGCAGCAGGATGTCAGGCTCGTTCACCAGCGCCCGCGCTATGGTCAAGCGCCGTTTCATGCCGCCTGAAAGGCTGTCCACCTTCGCCTTCGCTTTCTCGCTAAGCTGGGCAAAGTCCAAAAGCTCGTCGGCTTTTTTTCTCAAGAATCCCATGGGCAGACCGAAATATCGGCCGTATATGATAAGGTTGTCCCGTACTTTGATTTCGCTGTCCAGATTGTCCTGCTGAGGGACGACCCCCAGGTGAGCCCTGATTTCCGGCCCCGCGATGTTCGGATCCTTGCCCAGGATCTCCAAGTCGCCCGACGTTCGCCTGGAGACGCTCGCCAGCATACGCATGGCCGTAGACTTACCCGCGCCGTTAGGGCCGAGCACCCCGAAGGATTCGCCTTTCCTGACCGCAAAGTCGATGCCGTCTACGGCGTTGAGCGTCCCATAGGTTTTTATTAGATTTCCTGCCTGAATCACTATTGGGCTGTCATTCACGTTCTAGCGTCCTTGCTTATGGCTTGAGCATTAAAAACCGAGTATAGCCGGGGGGTATGGGGAGTGGCAAGGATAGCGCATCCGGGCGCGACTCTTGCCGCAGGGGCTTGGGATCAGCGAGCCGGCGGCGGAGCGGCCCCTGATCCAGCAGGCAGGGGAAAGCGAAGCTCGGCGCTGGTACCCGGGCCGCCGGCGATCTTGAACTCGCCCGCGAGCTGTTGGGCTAGAACTTCGACCAAGGTTAGGCCGAGCGTTGGACGCCGCCCGGCCGCGCCATCCGCGGGCAGGCCGACCCCGTCGTCCGAGACGGTCAGGACCGCCAGCTCTCCTTCCTTCCTAAGGGCTACCGTCAAGAGTCCCCGCCCGTCCCGGCTTTCGGGGGAGGCGTATTTAAGGGCGTTGGTCACCAGCTCATTCAGGATCAGCCCGCAGGGTATGGCTCGGTCTATGTGCATTGCCAGGGGCTCGGCCTTGAGCTCCAAGGATATCCGTTCGGGGTCGTTTACGTAGGCGAGGTAGAGCTCCCGGCTAAGCTCCTCGACATAGGCGCCGAAGTCGATTAAATCCAAATCCTCGGATAGGTACAGGCGTTCGTGGACCATGGCCATGGCGTGGATACGGTCCCGCGGCTCGCGCAAAGCCGCGATCAGCCTTTCGTCCGTCGAGGCGGCTTCCTGGAGGCTGAAGAGCGAATTGATGATTTGAAAATTGTTTTTCACCCGGTGGTGGATCTCTCGAAGGAGGGTCTCCTTCTCCTGCAGGGATCGGTTACGCTCCTCCTCCGAAGCTTTGCGCGCGTCGATGTCGCGGTAGGTAGCCAGGACGCGGTTCGCCCCGCCTATCCTGGCCGGGCGCAGGACCAGTTCGGTCCAGAACGCCTTGCCGTCGGAACGGCGGGAGCGCCATTCTGCCCGGATGAGCTCGCCATGCGCCGCGCGGAGCAGCGCGGCCAAGAACGGTTCCCGCCCATAGCCCTCTGACTCGGCCGATAAGCCGCCCGGTCCCCTCGCCAGGAGCCCTCGCTTATCGAGACCGAAGAGGGCGGTGCTGGCTGCATTGGCGTCGAGTATGGCGCCGGTGTCGGAATCGTGAACCATTATGGCGTCGTCCACCGAGTCGAATATGGAACGGAACTGCAGCTCGCTCTGACGCAGCGCCTCCTCGGCGACGTCCCGCTGTTCCTTCTGCGCCGAGAGCGTGAAAGACAGGAAGTCCAGTTCGCGGGCTATATCGCCTACCTCGTCGTCCAGGTCGATGCCGCTGGTGAGCCCGTATCGGCCCTCGGCTATCCGCCGAGCGGTTGTCGCGAGGGCCGTGGCGGGCCTGGCGATATTGCGGATAAAATAAGCCGTCACCAGGGCCGCCAGCGCGAGGGCCGCGGCTCCCGCTGCGGCGA
>JBGSKZ010000517.1:0-2869 GCA_041741035.1 Treponematales bacterium | reverse complement strand
CCTACGTTGGGCAGGCCTACGATGCCGCAGTTAAGAGCCATGGGCTTCCTCGTTACTATGGAATGGAGTCTAGCCCACAGACTAGCGCGAAAAGCCGTAGGCGCGCAAGGCGAGGCCTCGGCTTAGGGAGTAGAGCCCCATTAAGGCTTCGTCCGGGGAGAGGCACCTTTGGCTAAAGGTTCCCCTCCCCGGGCCCTACCCTTCCAAAGGATGGGCGGATAGGGCGCTATCCCTCTATCCGCGGCAAGCCCGCCTTAAAGCCCCTCGCTCGCCTCGGCTATGTAGCGGTCCACCACGAAGGACAGCGAGTCGAAGGGCAGCGCCCCGCAAGCCAATATGGTCCTATGGAAGGCCCCAAGGTCAAAGTAATCGCCGAGCGCCGCGCGGGCCTTCTCGCGCAGCCCGAGTATGCGCTGGAATCCGATATAATAGCTGGTAGCCTGGCCCGGCAGGCTGGCGTAGCGTATGACCTCCGACTGGGCGGCCCGCCTGGACAAGAGGCCCTGGTCCACCATGAAATCTACCGCTTCCCCATAGCTCCATTTCTTGGCGTGTATGCCCGTATCGACGACCAGCCGCGCGGCGCGGAAGGCCTCGGCCTGCAGTCGCCCGATGTCCCCGAGCGGGTCGTCTTCGTACGCGCCGAGTTCCGCCATCAGGCGCTCGGCGTAGAGGGCCCAACCCTCAACGTACGCCTCAAAAAACAGGAGCTTCCTAGCGATGGGCAGGTCGAGCTCATGCGCTATGGCCTGCTGCAGGTGATGGCCGGGAAGGGTCTCGTGGTGCAAGAGCGTAGGCATGCCGGCCTTATTGGCTCCGCTGCCCGCGGCCACGTAGAACGCGCCGGGCCTTGAGCCGTCTATTGGGCCGGGCTGATAGTATCCGCCCATAGGCGCGGTGCGCAGCTCCACGGGGGCGGACGGGAACAGGGGGAAGTAGCGCGGCAAAAATGCTTCCAGCGCCCGCAAGCGCTCGGTATAGGCTCGCAGCGCCTGCTCCGGCCCCAGGGCGTTGGAGGGGCTGAAGGCGTTCGCGACGATCGCCTGCGCGGTCGTTCCCTGGACGGCCCCCGACCTGGCGGCAGTCGCCACGATTTCCTCGTGTATGCGCTTGAGCTCGCGTAGCCCCATCTCATGGATCTCGTTAGGCGACAGTTTCGTCGTGGTCTTGGCGCGGAGCAGCGCTGCGTAATACTTGTCCCCGCCCGGCATGGCCCAAAGCCCAAGTTCAGCGGGAGCCTTGCCCGCTTGTCCGATTAGCTCTTCGGCAAGAAGGCCGTACGCCGGCCTGATCGATTCTTCCACGAAGCGCCTTGCCTCGGCCAGTAGCGCTTCGCGCTCTTCAGGCTCGAGCCATGCAGCCGCGGCTAGCTTTTCGGCGAAGGCTGCATAGAAAGGAGTATTTTCCGGAGACGAGCGGGCTATCGCCTGAATATCTGGCAAGGCGCTCTCGAGGACTGCCCGGGGCGCCATGGCCTTTTTCACCGCGCGGCGCTTCAGAGCCTCAGCCGCGTCCCGTATCTTCGGCCCGAGCGCGGACAGGCGCTTGAGGTAGGCCCGCGCCTCGGCCGCCGTGCTTACCGGATGGAGCTCGGTAAACAGGCTCTCCATCTGGTAGGCCACGCCGAAAACGGTCGGGTTTACGAGGTAGTCCATATCGGCGTATTCCTGCAGGACTACCGCGTCCGCCAGGTAGCAGCGGTACGCGTCGGCCGAGAGGGCGTCGCCGGGGGTCATAGTCGAACGGTCGTACGCGTCGAGGGCCTTCAAGGCCTCGCGCTCGAGGCGGCGGGTTTCCTCCTGGTAGGGCAGGGATAAGCCGTCCAGGAGCGTATCGTCGAGCCCGGCCCAGGCCGATAGGCCGTACTGGGTAGCCGCTTCGGGGGAGCGGGCCAGGAGCGTACGGTAGGAGCCGTCGAGGAAGGCAGCGAAAGCGGGCGACAGAGGCCAGTCCGCCTCGCCGAGGCCGTATCGAGCCGCGGCGGGTATGCTAAGCTTGATAGAAGCCGAAGGCAGTAGCTCGATCCTTCCGCCTTTCTTCCAATCCTCGTTTATGGCGTCGACGATGCTCTCGCTTCCCGCATTAAGGGGAAAGGAGTGCGCGTCTTCGGCCACGACGGTAAAGTAGCCGGCGCTGTACGAGGCCTCCACGCTCGCGCGGAAGCAATGGTTGCTGGCGAGCCCGCAGAAGACGAGCCTGCCTATGCCGCGCTCGCCCAGCATCGCGCCGAGTCCCGTGCCTGAAAAGGCGCTCGGGCTGGTCTTCACGACGCGCAGGTGGGTAGCGGCGGGCGACAGCGGCGCGGCTATGGCGAACGCGGGAGTTCCTTCCCTGGTATCCTGGTCGTCGTTATACACCCACACGACGGGAGCCCCGGCGGCGTCCGCTGCCTCGATCAGGCGCTGGACATTGGAGAATACTTGGCCCTGGCGCGCTATGGGCATCGAGCCCTGCTGCATGTCCATGATTATCAGGGCGCTCCCCTTGGCCTCTTTCCACAACGCCGCTTGGCTGGCTGGCGACGGCCGCTCCCCGGCCTTCGCGCCGCGGCTCGGCGCCGCATCTTTCCCCGAGGCGCAGCCTGCGAGGAACGCCGCGGCTATAGATAGGGCTAGGGCCGCGCCGAAAACCGCTCGAAGCGCCGCGCCCCTCTTCCTCTTGCTCTGGTACATCGTCTCGCCTCCCCGCGGCCGCCTAGGCCACGCTCGAATCGTCGTCGGCGGCGAAGCCCGCCGCGCTTCGCTAAAACGGCTCATATATGGAAAGGAAATAGCTCTCGGCGCCGTCGTGCACCAGGCGCCGGTACTCGGAAAAGAGCGCGGCGGCTCTGCCGGCCGGCCAGCCGGCAGGCAGGAGCTCGGCGGGCACG
>JBGSKZ010000516.1:0-13593 GCA_041741035.1 Treponematales bacterium | reverse complement strand
GGCCAGGCGCGGCCTCCCGGCCCGTCCCGGTTCCGACGACTTGCGCCTCCGCGGCCAGGGCGCCCATGCTGAAAAGCGCCAGGGACAGCGCCGCGTAGCGGTATATTATATTCATAGCTCCTTTATACCGGCTCGGGCGGCGAGAATCTAGGCGTGGCGAAGTCGGGCCGGCTTAATGCCCATCCTTGACGCTTAGGGCCAAAACGGTTAAGGTTTCTCCATAGAATAGCGAAAAGACATCGGCGGCGGCCGCCTTCTGCGGCATGGCAGCCAATCGCGCCAGTAACAAGGAGACCACCCATGAGCATTATCGAATACGTAGAGGCACGCGAGATTTTGGATTCCCGCGGCAACCCCACCATAGAAGTCGACGTCGTGCTGGAAGACGGTACCGTAGGACGCGCGGCCGTTCCCTCGGGCGCGAGCACCGGCGAGCACGAAGCGGTGGAGCTTCGCGACGGCGATAAGAAGCGCTTCCTGGGCAAGGGCGTGCTCAAGGCCGTGGAAAACGTGAACAACGTCATAGCCGGCGAGCTTTGCGGCCTGGACGTTACCGAGCAGGTCGATATAGACCGCACCATGATAGACCTCGACGGCACCGAGAATAAGGGCAAGCTTGGCGCAAACGCCATACTCGGCGTATCCATGGCCTGCTCGCGCGCGGCCGCCGAATACCTGGATATGCCCCTCTACAAGTACCTGGGCGGCGCCCACACCACCCTGCTCCCCGTGCCCATGGCCAACATCATAAACGGCGGCAAGCACGCGGATAACAAAGTAGACTTCCAGGAATTCATGATCATGCCCCTCGGCGCCGAGACCTTCCGCGAGGCCGTGCGCATGACCGCCGAGGTCTTCCACAACCTCAAGAGCATACTCAAGGGAGACGGCCATAACACCTCCGTAGGCGACGAGGGCGGCTTCGCTCCCAACATCGGCAACGAAGAAGCCCTGGACTACATCATGAAGGCCATAGACAAGGCCGGCTACAAGCCCGGCGAGCAGATCGGCATAGCCCTCGACTGCGCCAGCTCCGAACTCTTCGACGAGGGCGACAAGAAGGGCTACAAGTTCTGGAAGTCCAACCCCGGCAAGCTCTTCAGCGCCGACGAGCTCATCGAGATGTACACCAAATGGGTGGGCAAGTACCCCATAGTGTCCATAGAGGACGGCCTGGACCAGAACGACTGGGAAGGCTACGTTAAGCTCACCAAGGCCCTGGGCAACAAGATACAGATCATGGGCGACGACTTCTTCGTCACCAACACCCAGTACCTGAAAAAGGGCATAGAGATGGGCGCCTGCAATTCCATCCTCATCAAGCTCAACCAGATAGGCACCGTAACCGAGACCATCGAGTGCATAAACCTGGCCAAGCGCCACAACTACACGGCCGTCGTGTCCCACCGTTCCGGCGAGACCGAGGACACCTTCCTCGCCGACCTCGTGGTGGCCTGCGAAACCGGCCAGATCAAGACCGGCTCCATGAGCCGCACCGACCGCATATGCAAGTACAACCAGCTCATGCGCATAGAAGACGCCATGGAAGGCATCGCCGAGTACGCGGGCCGCAACGCCTTCTACAATATTAAGAAATAAGGCTTAACGCGCTCGTTTTACAAGCCGCCTCCGCAGGGGGGCGGCTTTTTTATTCGTCCGGGCGCGGACGGGATGCAGGGCTAGGGCCTCGAATTGGAATCTGGGCCGAGCAGCTTGCACAGTTCCACCCGGTTCCTCGCCTTCGTCTTCTCAAAAACGTTATGCACGTGGTTGCGCACCGTATGGGGCGATAGCCCTAAGCGCGCCGCTATTTCCTTGTTCGCCTCTCCCCGGGCCAGGAGCCTGCAGAGCTCGAGCTCCCTCGTCGTAAGGCCGTAGCGCTCGGCCTTCGCGCCGTCTATATCGTCGACCGCGCCGGCCGAGCCTCCCGCGCTGAACTTGAGCGCCCAGGCCAGGGTAAGCGCGTGCCAGGCCAGATAGCTCAGCGGTTGCAAGCCGGCGCCGGCCGGCCATCCGCCCGAGCGGGCCTGGCGGCCTATGGCGAGCGATTCGATAACGCCCACGGCTATGGCCACCGCGTTGTACAGGATTATGGCGGGCAAGCCTATGCGCCCCAGCCTGTCCCGTATGCGGGGATACGCGCGCATAAGCCGAACTTGGCTGTACAGCATGAAATAGAGAAAGGACGCCAGCGCGACCATAGACGGCAAATAGGGCAAGGCCGGGTGACCCGTCTCGATCAGGGCCAGGGGAGAGGCGGCTACGGACGCCGCGGCAAGGCTTATGGCAAGCCTGCGCATGCTTCCCTTGAAGGGAATATTCGCGAAGGCGAGTATAAAAGCAGGCGCGGCGTAGGCGAAGAAGCCGGTCGTGACCGTGCTGAGCAGGTTCTGCCAACGCCACGCGCCTTCGAGCGCCTGGGGATAAGCCGCGCTTAGATACAGCCCCGCCGTAGCGGCCGCGCTCTGCGCTAGGAGCGCGCACAGATACGGCAGGTACGCGCCGGCCATGCCTATCCGGTAGCGGAGCGACAGCAAGGAAAACATGCCCAGGGCCGCGAAGCCGGTGGCCGTGGCCGCCGCCTGGCTAAAGAATACGAAGCTATCCATAAAGCCATACTACGTTCGCTCGCCGCCCAAGGCAAGCGCCCCGCTGGTACAAAAATACCAGGCCGACGGCGCCGTTTCGGTACTCTCGTTCCATGGATGTAGTAACGACCTCCGGCCTAAGTTCTAGCTAGCGCAAGGAGGACGGCAATGCGGGAAGCGTCGAGTCAAGCCCATGCCGCGATGGGCATAGTATCGCGGGGCATATCCAAGGATTTCGGCGGGCGCAAAGCCGTGGACGCGCTGGAGTTCTCCGTACCGGAAGGCTCTATGCTGGCTCTGCTCGGCCCTAACGGCGCGGGCAAGACTAGCGCCGTGCGTATGCTCTCCGGCCAACTCTGCATGAGCTCGGGCTCGGCCACCGTGCTCGGGCTCGACCTGGAAACCCAGTGGCGGCGCATCAAGGAAAGCTGCGGCGTGGCGCCGCAGGAAAGCGCCGTGGCGGAACGATTGAGCGCGCGGGAAAATCTGATGCTCATGGCCGGGTCGTACGGCATGCCCGCCTCGGAGGCGAAAAAACGCTGCGAAAAGCTCCTCTTTGACATGGGCCTCGAAGACCGCGCGCTCTCCCAGGCGAGAACGCTTTCGGGCGGCTTAAAGCGGAGGCTGAGCCTCGCCATGGCTTTGGTGAGCGGCCCGCGCCTGCTTTTTCTGGACGAGCCGAGCCTGGGCCTGGACCCGCAAGCCAGGCGTTCTTTATGGTCCGCGATAGCGGCCTTAAAAGGCAAGGCGACGATAGTGCTTACCACCCATTACCTGGAGGAGGCGGAAGCCCTGGCCGATCGGGTAATCATCATGAAGGAAGGCCGCATCGTCGCCGAAGGCAGCCCGGCGGAGCTTCGCGACCGGGCAGGAGGCGTAAGCTGGGTCGTCGCGGACTGCGGCGCGCTGAGCCTTGGCATCCAGGCCGAGCTCGCGCAAGCCTTTCCGGGCATACGGATAGAAGGCGGCAGTCTCTCGCTCGAATGCGGCAACGATGGAGCCCTCCTGCTACTGGACGGCTTGCGCGAGCGCGGACTTTCCATAGTCCGCTTCTCGGTGGAGAAACCCGGGCTCGACGAGGCTTATCTGGCTCTGCTTAAGGAGGAGGAATAATCATGAGGTACCGAGCGCTCGCATCCCGCAATTTCAAAGAAACCTTCCGCAACCCCCTGAGCCTCGGGCTCGGAGCGGCCATGCCCTGCGCCTTTTTATGGCTCTTCAGCGCGCTGGGCAAGAGAGCGCCGCTCCCCGTATTTCAGCCCCAAGCGCTTACCCCGGCCTTGACCGTCTTCAGCTTCAGCTTCCTCATCATGTTCGTGGCGGTGCTCGTGAGCAAAGACCGGGCAAGCGGCTTCTTTCAGCGCATGCTCGCCACGCCGCTCAAGAGCGCGGACTATGCCGCGGCTTACCTGCTTCCCTTCTTGCCTGTAAGCGCCCTGCAGATAGCCGCGTGCTATGGAGTCGGCGCCGCCCTGGGATCGCCCGCCGGGCTAGCGGACATGGCGGCGAGCCTTCTGGCCTTAATGCCGGCGCTTATGCTCTGCATAGGGCTTGGGCTTACCCTGGGCAGCCTGGGCACGGAAAACCAGGTAGCGGGTTTCGGTTCGGCCGGTATTAGCGCCATAGGCATACTGAGCGGGGCTTGGTTCGACCTGGAAGCGGCGGGCGGGGCATTCGCCGCCGCGGCGAGAATACTGCCTTTTTCGCGGGCGGTCAACGCGGCACGCGCCTTGTACGCGGGCGCGTCGCCGCGGCTTTCCGATATGCTCGTCATATACGCCTATGCGCTGCCCGCCCTGGCCGCGGGCGCGCTCTGCATGACTCGGCGCGCTCGGCGATACTGAGAGCGGCTAGTCGCGGGCTCCGGGCTTCCGCACCAATTCGAGGTGCTCTATCCCGAACTCCTCGAATTCTTCGCCGTATTTCTCTTCTTCTTTGGAAATCTGCAGCATGCGCTCATAGCGGGCGTCATGGTCTTCGTCCTCGACCAGCGCGCTGCCGTGCTTACGGGCCCAATCCCTGTCCGCAAGCCTGGCCACCAGTTCTTCCCAGAAGATATCCTCGTCGTAATCGTCGATCAGGCTCTGCAGGTCTTCCTCAAGCTCGCCGTTCAGGAAATGCCCGTCGAGCTCCGCGTCGTAATGCACGAGATCCTTCTTGCCGCCCTTGAAGACGGTGGACAGTACGTACTGCTTGAAGCCGTTCATGCCTTCGTCCTGTTCGTCGGGCGACTTGGTGGCGTTAACCACCCAATTGGCAAGCTGCACGCTACGCACAAGATGCGCGATTTGTTCGTTGTCGAACTCGATATTCAGCTTCATACCAGTGCTCCTTTCCCTCGCCCCAGGCGACCCAGCTTAATCATACGCTTATCGCTTTAGCGTTTCAATCGCCGCGGGAGGGCGTTTAAGGAGCCCTTGCATCGCCGGCCGCCTCCGTATAGTATTTTCGCGTGCGGAGGAACTAGATACAGAACTCGGCGCTGAAGCGAGGGCCCATGGACAAGCGCAAAATTGCCGGCACGGGATGCATAGCCTTAGGCGTCCTCAGCATACTCAATTTCTGGGCTCCGGTGCCCGTGCCCACCGTTGGGCCTTCGGCCTTTATCAGCGGAGGGCTCTTGATACTCCTGGGCTTATTCCTTCGAACGCCCAGGGACGGGAGCGGCCGCATTGAATGGGGCAGGCTCGCGGGCTTACTGCGCCCTAGCGGCGGAGCAGCCAAGGCGAAAGCCGCCCTGGGGCGGCCTGCCGATCCCCTGCTTACCGTCAAGGTTTTGCGCCTTGCGGCGGAGTCCAAGGGCAGGCTTACGGTAAGCCAGGCGGCGATGAGCCTGGACGTTCCGCTCGACGCCGCCCAGGCCGCCCTGGACGAATGCGCGCTCAAGGGCATGGCCTACATCGACGTACATGGAGAGACGGGCATAAGCACATACTGCTTCCCGGAATTCCTGCCTAAGGACTAAGCGCCAGCGGCCCGCGTCGCGCGCGCGGAACTCAGCATAATGAGCAGGCACATGCCGCCCAGCGCTATGGCGGGTATGAGTAGTATCTGCTCCACCCCTACGGCTCCCTTGACTACGCTTCCCACGGGCATGGCCAGGAAGCTGCCGGTCGCTGCCGAAAGCATCATCAGGGTAGGGAAGCTTCTCTTCAACGATTCCGACATATCGGTGCCCAGCGTAAAGATAGCGGGAAAGAGGCCGGACAGGAATAAGCCGGAAAAGAAGCAGGCTATAAGCATGGGCGTTTCGCCGCGGAGGACGCGCAAGGCCAAGAGCGAGGCTACGCCGAGCAGGCCGGAGGCGAGCACATAAACGCGCGGCCTTATGCGCTGCAGCGCCAGCCCGGCCGCGAAACGCCCCGCGAGCACGGCTATCCAGAACGCGGATACGGCCGCCCCGGCGAACAGGGGATCCTTGCCCAGCGCTTCGCGCATATATACGGGCGTCCAATAAGTAAAGGAAAATTCCGCCATGATGTAGAGTATTATGGACGCGCATATAAGCCACAGCGACGCGTTCATCCTGCCCGTATCCCGCGCCTCTTGCGGCCCTTCCCTATAGAGCACCCTATAATCGCTGCGCAGCGTGAGCAAGAGCGCCGTTATCAAAAGGACCGCGAACAGCGCATAGGCGTACTTCCAGGAGTAGCCGTTCCTGAGCATGAGCCCCGCTAGGAAAGGGCTGCTTACGCCGCCTACGCTGTACAGGAAATTTATCATGGTTATATGGAAGGCCTTGCGTTTCCCCGCGTAGAGCTCGACGAGTATCATATTGGAGCTGGAATAGATGCCGCCTATGCCTATGCCCGCGAGCAGGAGAAAGAACGCCAATGCGGCCACGCCGCGGCTCAGCCAGAGCCCCCCCAGCGCGAACAGGATAAGCGCCGGGGCCAGGCGCACGGAGAGTCCCTTGTCCACCGTCGGCCGCTTCATGAGGATGCCGTTGACGATTATGCCGATGAAGCGGCCCAGCATGAACAGCGAGAAACAGTAGCCTATCGTGGCCGTATCGGCCGCAAGGCGATGGGCAAGGTCGCTGGTCACCGCCCCGCCCGTGTTGATGAAGTAGCCTACCAGGAAGAAAAAAAGGTAGGAACTGAGGGTAAGGAGCGCTCTATTATTCACGGAGCGAGTATAGTGGAGCCACCACGCGTGGGCAAGCAGGGCCCGTCTCCTCGCCCGCGCTCTTCGTCGCTTAGCTTTATCCGCTTGACCTTGCCGCCGATTCGCGTACAGTTAAGCGTATGAATACTCCAGCATCACCAGGCTCAAGGATTCTAGTCCGCGCCGCTCTCATGGCCGTTTTAATGGCGGCATACGCCTTTGCTCCCCTATCCGCTCAGGAGCAGCCTATAGCCAGGAACCTGACGCTCAGCGACCAGTTCGGTAACGAACTCAAGCTTGGCGAGCTAGCTGCCGGCTCCGCGCTTATCGTCGTGTATTCCGCGGAGCGCGACGCGGCGGATTATCTGTCCGCCTGGCATGAGGCCATCATGGCGGTACTGCCCGCCGGTACCCGGCTTGTAGCCGCCGCGGATTTAAGCGCAGTCCCCTTTTTCGTGCCGAAAGGCGCCATCACCAAGCAGCTTGCCGCGGACTATCCTTCCTTGCCCATACTCCTCGACTGGAAGGGCTCGCTATCCAAGGCCCTCGCCCCCGGCAAGGATAAGGCCGTAGCCGCGCTCTATAGGGGCGGATCGCTCGTCCTTAAGCTGCGCGGCATAGCCAGCGCGGCGGAAGCCGCCCGCCTTATAGCAGCCTTGCGGTAACGCGCCATGGGGAAAACATACATAGCGGTATTTTCAGGCACGGGCAACGCATTGCGGGCGGCCTCCATAGTCGGGCAGGAGCTTGCCGCCTCCGGGCATAGCGTGGAGACGGGAGAGCTTTCGGCCGGCGCCTCGCTCCCCGCGCTCGACCCGGGGGACACCCTTATACTCTGCTCTTCCACGCTGGGCTTCTCGCCACCCTCGACGGTCATGGCATGCCTCAAGGCCGCGCCGCGTTCGCCGGGCACGAGGGCGGCCGCGCTGTTTACGGTAGGCGGGCTTATGCGCAAAGGGAAAATATCCGGCGGCTGGAGCGGTGCCGCGCCGCTCGTCGCCCTGGCCCTGCTCAGGCGCAAGGGCTATGCGAGCCTGGGCTCGGCCGACCTATCCTACCCGGAAAATTGGACGCAGGTAAAAGAGGCGGCCATGGGAGCGGATCAGGAAGCCATACTGGCCCATGGCGACGAGGAGGCCCGCGCCTTCGGCAAAGCCCTGGCAGAAGCGCGCGCCCCGTTCATTAAGCGCAATCCGCTCACGAAAAGCCTTGGGCGCTTCGTGGGCTTCGTTTTCAGGCATGTGGCGCGGCGCTTCCTTGCCAAGCTTTACATAGCCGATGAACGCTGCACGTCTTGCGGGCTCTGCGCCCGCAGTTGCCCGGCCTCCGCCATCGCCATGGCGAAGGGCCTTCCCGCCTGGGGGGACTCCTGCTGCGACTGCAACCGCTGCATCAATATCTGCCCCGCGAAGGCCATACAAAGCTCCACGGCGCGACTCGCCATCTTCGTCACGCTCAACCTGGCGGCCCTATTCGCCGCGTCTCCCGCCGCGCGCGCGCTGCTCGCGGGTTTCGCGCCTTCACTCTCAGGCCCCGCCCGGGGATCGGCTGCCTTCATCCTGGGACTGATAGTCTACGCCGCCTTCAGCGCTATCCAACTAGGTCCGCTCGATGGCCTGGTGCGCTTCCTGGAACGCAGGCCGGCATTGCGCCGCTTCTTCACCGCGAGTTTCACCCGGGGCTACCGGCGCTATTCCGCCCCCGGATTCAACAGGGAATGAAGGGCTATAGCCAGCCGTTCGAGGGTATAGGGCTTTGACAGCATAGAGCGCCTCTCCTCCGCGACGGGCAGTAAATCCGCTGAATAGCCGGATACGAAGAGCGAGCGCATGGCCGGATAGCGTTTCCTGAGCCCTGCCTCAAGCTCCACCCCGGATACGCCGGGCATTACGAGGTCGCTTACCAGCACGGCCGGCTCGCGTTCCGAGGCCTCTAGCGTGGCGAGGGCCTCCTTGGAGTCGGTGAATACCCACGGTTCATAGCCTAAAGTCCGCAATTGACGCTCGCCCATTAGCGCGAGCTGCTCATCGTCATCCACCAGCACGACGAGCTCGCCCTTACCCCGCATCGCGGCCCTCGCCCCCCTGTCCCCCGCGGCCGCGGCGGCCGCGCTCAAGGGGAAGTAGGCCTTGAAGCTACTGCCTCGGCCGGGTTCGCTGTAAACCTGAATGAAGCCTTTGCTCTGCTGCATAATGCCGAAAACCGTGGATAGCCCTAAGCCCGTTCCCTTCCCGGAAGGCTTGGTGGTAAAGAAAGGCTCGAAGATACGCTCCCTCAGGGCATCGTCCATGCCGCAGCCGGTATCGCTAACCGTAAGCAGCGCGTAGTCGCCCGGCAAAAAAGAAGGATGGATATCCGCATCCTCCTGGCTAAAGCGTATGCTTTCCGTCTCCACCAGGATGGAACCCATGGCCTCAATGGCGTCGCGTGCATTGACGACCAGGTTCGTCAGCAGCTGATCCAGCTGCGAGTCGTCCACGAATACCCAGAGCGGCGTAGCGCAGGGCTTCAGCACCAGGCGTATCGTCTCCGGCACGAGCCTGCGCAGCAGTTTGTACATTGAAGCGAGCGCGGCGTTCAAATCCAGGGGCTTAGGATCGCTTAGGCCCTTGCGCGCGAAGGTAAGAAGCTGCTTCGTCAGCATGGCCGAGCGCATTACCCCTTCCTTTATGGCTTGAAAGCTCTGCACGGCCGATCCATCGCCCGTGCCGCCGGCCTCGGCGTCAATCATGCCAAGCTCGCACTCCGCCAGTATCGACTGCAGCGTATTGTTAAAGTCGTGCGCGATGCCTCCCGCCAAGCGGCCTATAGAATCGAGCTTCTGAAGGTGGAAGGCCTCGATCTCGGCCCGCTTCCTCGCGTCGATATCGCGTATGGAGCTAATGACTTGAAGCTGTCCGCCTATCATCACCGCGGTAAGCGATACTTCTGTCCAAAAGGCCCTATTCCGGCTGTCGCGCATGCGCCACTCAAAGAGTTGCGGACCCTCCTCAACGCTGCGCTCCAGCATCTTCAAGGCGCGGGTTTCGTCGTAGGGCGATTCGAAGGCTATGAAGGCGGTAAAGCCTCCGGGCTTGAATAGCTCAAGCTCGCTCGTCTTGAACAGGCTGAGCGCCGCCTTATTCGCTTCTATCAGCTGCGTGGTCTTGCCGCGGTGCAGCAAAATGGCATCGCCGGCGGAGTCGAACACTTCGCGGTAGCGCTCCTCGCTGCGCAGAAGCTCCGCTTGAAGGCGATCCCGCTCGCCAAGCGAGGTATGAAGGTTACTCCTCATTTCCTCAAGCGTAAAGGCGAGCCCATCCAGTTCGCGCGTCGTCCTTACCTTGGCCGCCTGGCCCGACCATTCTAGGGGCTTGTCGAGGGTATCCAGGGTCAAGTGGCGCGTAAGCTCGCTAAGGCTCGTGAGCGGCTCGGTGAGCCAGACGCGGAACAGGCGATACTGCAAGAGGAATGCCGCTCCGAGCGCGCCAACCAGCACCAGCGCGAGCAGGGCCGAGGTACGCAGCGCGGCGCCCAGGAGTTCGCTGCGGGAAAAGTATACGCGCAGCACGCCCAAGGAGGGAAAGCGCTCGTAGGCTAAGGGAAAATCCCTCCGCTCCACGCTCGCGGAGAGGCCGGAATCGGAAAGGCTGACGACAGAAGTATCGGTTTCCAACTCAAGCTTATGGACATAGGGAAGATAGAGCATGGTACGCAGATATTCTTCGGTCTGAGGGCTGAGTTCCCACAGGAGCGCGGACAGCCGGGGCACGTTTACCCGCTCGATGACCGAAGCGCTGCTTTCCAGATTACGGAAGCCGACTATCAGCGTGAATACCACCGCGAGCGCAGACAGGCTCAGGCCCACGCTGAGCGATGCCCCGAGCAGGGTACGCCCTAAGAGCCTGGCCACGCTGGGTTTATTCGCGCTGGAATTCGACGCCTTACGCACG
This sequence comes from Treponematales bacterium, assembly GCA_041741035.1. Lineage (GTDB taxonomy): Bacteria > Spirochaetota > Spirochaetia > Treponematales > UBA12059 > UBA5200. Next base: position 2,966 of record JBGSKZ010000516.1, on the reverse strand, counting down.
ATTAGCAACTCCCTATGGTCTCTTTAACTACTATAATTGGCGCGCAGGCCGAAGGCCATAGCGCTGAGCCGGATTTATGCGGCGGGGCATCAGGCCCCTATGAACTTGCGCTTTTAATTTTCCCGAACAGGCTGCATAATCGGCCTAGGAGACTCCTATGCACGAACAACACGCGCGGGCCGCCCTTGATTTCACGGCTAGGCTCATCGATCGCTTTGGCCCCCGCCTCGCGGGGAGCGAGGCCTGCTTAGGCTGCGCGGACGCCCTGCTTGAAGAGGCCAAGCCGCACGCCGACAGCGCCGCCGCGGAGGACTTCCGCACGCACCCGGGAGCCTTCCTCGGCTTCATTCGGGTTCTCGTCGCCTTATTCCTCCTCTCGGTCCTTGCCCTGCCCTTACTGCCCTGGCTCTCCGCGGCGCTCATGAGCGCGGGCATGGCCATACTGGTCCTGGAATTCTTCCTGTACAAGGAGCTCATAGACCCCTTCTATCCCGCGCGAAAAGGCAGGAATGTGAGCGCCGTGCTTGAGCCGAGCGGCCCCGTAGCGCGCCAGCTGCTGATAAGCGGCCACCATGACTCGGCGCGCGTCTTTAATTTTTACGTGCATCAGCCGGAGAAATACGCGATCCGGGTATACGGCGGCATAGGCTCCTTCGCCGTCCTATGGCTCGCGAGCCTAGCCCTGAGCCTGGCCAACGCGCCGCCTCCCGTGCTCGCCATAGCGGCCCTCGCGTTTCTTGCCGATTTTACGCTGGTGCTTCCGCTCTGGCGCTTCGCCGCTTCGGAAGGCACGCCGGGAGCGGGAGATAATCTGGTAGCGTCGGCGGCGGCGCTGGAAATTCTCAAGGAATTCAAGGCGCGGCGGGACGGCGGCCACGGCCTTAAAGGCACGCGCATCATATTCATCAGCTTCGACGCCGAGGAAGCAGGTCTCCGCGGCGCCCGCGCCTGGGCGCGCGATAATGCTGCGCTCCTGCGCGCCGCGCCGAGCTGGCACTACAACATGGATTGCATTTATAGCGCGCATGACGCCCGCTTCCTTACCAGCGATATCAACGGCTCGGTGCCACTATCCGCGCCTCTCGCCCAAGCCTGCGCCCGGGCGGCCCGCGAAGCGGGCGTCGAGGCGGCCGTGGAACCCATAGCCTTCCTCACTGGCGGTACCGACGCGGCGGAAACCGCCAAGGCCGGGGCGCGCGCCACCACGCTTATAGCCATGCAATGGTCCAATGAGGAGCGCTCTTCCGTGTATCATACCCCGGCGGACGATATAAGCGCCGTGGAGCCGGCGGCGGTAGAATTGGCCATAAGCGTAGGCCTCAGCCTGGCCGAGCGCCTGGATACGGGGGAACTGGACTAAGCGCCGCGCTTGAGGCAAATTAGGGGATACTGGCAACTGCGCTTCGATAATATTACTATATTAGTAGTAATAAGGAGTGCGCCATGCGCCTACCCCAAGCGTTCCCGAAACTGGTTTTTTTTCTCGTACCCTCGCTAATGCTGGCGGCCGGTTTAGCGGGCTGCTCATCCGCCGCGGCGCCAGGCCAGGGCGGCAACGGCGAATTCTCCCTGCTCAGCTTCAACATCCACTACATAAGCCCTACTCAATCCGATATGGCCTGGGAAGGCCGCAAAGCGGCCGTAGCCGCCGCGCTCCTGGAAGCGGACGCCGATATCATGGCCTTCCAGGAGATGGAAACCTTTATGCGCGGCGATTTCAGCGACCAGAACCTTCAGCGGGACTGGGTATCCGCTCAGTTCCCCGATTACGGCATTAGCGCGAATGGCGAGCCCCGCGATTTTCCCTCCACCCAGCCTATCTTCTACCGGCTCGAGCGCTTTGAGGCCTTGGAACAGGGTTTCTTCTTCTTCTCGGATACGCCGGAGCTCATATACTCCCGCTCTTGGGACGGCCGCTTTCCCGCCTTCTGTTCCTGGGCCCGCTTTCGGGATAAACGGAGCGGCATGAGCTTCTACCTCTACAATATTCATCTCGATCACGCGAGCCTGGGCAACAGGATCAAGGCCGCGCGCCTCATCGCCGAACGCATAGCGGCGAGAGAACACGGCATGGATGGCGTACTCGTCGCCGGCGATTTCAACGCCCCGGCGGCCTTCCGCCCGCCCCGTATCGTAGCCGATGTCGGCCTCACGCTCGCGCCACGGGACGGCAGCACCTTCCACTTCAATAGGGGCATAGGGCTTATGCCCGCCATAGACCATGTCCTGTACTCAGAAGATTTTATCCACGTGGAAACCAAGACCCTCCGGCGGCGCTATGACGGCGTATGGCCTTCCGATCATTTCCCCGTGCTGGTCCGGCTCAGCCCCTTACCGCGTTGAAGCCCGCAGAGCGTTAGGCCGACCTTAGTTCCCCGAAGCTTATGGCTGCCTTCGCGGGGATGCTAACCGTAGCGCGATAGTGTGGCGCTTCAGCCGGCCACGCGGAGGAACACCGCGGCCACGAAGCCGAGGATAGTGGCCATGCCCGTTACCGAACCGCCGTGCTCATAGGCCTCAGGCATCATCGTCTCGGCGAGCATGGCGAGCATGGAGCCTGCGGCTAGGCTTTCGAAAAGCGCCACGGCCTCCGGCGGCGCGCTCCTGAAGGCAAGGTTGCCTATGCCCGCGCCAATGGCAGTCAATGCTACGATAGAGCCCCAGAGCGCCGTTATCTTCCATATCGACATGCCCAGCTTGCGCATGCCCACGGCGCTGGATAAAGCCTCGGGGAAATTCGCGATAAAAAGGCCTAGTACCAGGGCAAGGCTGGCCTTTTGGGTGCCTATCATGCTGGCGCCTATGACCGCGGATTCCGGTATACCGTCGAGCAATATGCCCAGCCATATCGCCATGGGAGCGCCTCCGGCTTTCTTATCGCCGGCCTCGGCCAAGGCCTCGTCCAGCTCGAGCGAGCTCGGGCGCCATTCCCCGGCCCCCGCCTCTCGCGCCCAGGCCACGGGATC
>JBGSKZ010000515.1:0-2240 GCA_041741035.1 Treponematales bacterium | reverse complement strand
GGCCCCAGCGCGCTCGCCGCGCTGGCCTCGGCCGCCGGCGTCTTCTTCAAGGCCCTCACCTTCGACGGCTTCCCCTCTCCCAAGCCCGGGCGGCGGCGCGGCCGCGTACGAGAGCTCATGGAGCGCGAGGAGGCCTTCGTCATGTACGAGAGCCCCCACCGCATCGTGAAGCTCCTGGCCGATATAGCCTCGGTGGACGCTCAGCGCCAGGTATGCGTGGGCAGGGAGCTTACCAAGCTGCACGAGGAGTTCAGCGTAGGCGCGGCTTCGTCCGTTTTCGCCGATTACGAGGCCCGGAAGGACATAAAGGGCGAGCTGGCAGTGCTCGTCGCGGGCGGGCCGAAAAAGGCGCGCGCGGCAAAGCTCGAAGGCCGCCCCGGCTCCCGCGACGAGGATGAATCCGATGAGCCCTTGTAGTAATCGGGAAAAAGTCGTAAACTTATCGCTGGGTAATGCCGATATTCTGCATGAGAGAAAGGCAGGAGTTGTCCGATGACTATAGACAGACTGAACCCCCTGGATCCTATCCAGACGAAGAAACCCGCCTCAGCGTCCCACATAGATAGGAGTTCAAGGAGCGATTCCGTCAATCTCTCATCGGAAGCGATCGAGAAGGCGGAGCTCTTTTCTGCTATCGAGCTTGCCAAGGCAGCCCCCGACGAGCGGGCCGACCGCATAGCGGAGCTCAAGGCGCGCATAGACGATCCCAACTATATAAACGACACCATACTCTCCGCAACCGCCGATCGCATACTCGATCAGCTCCTGTAAGCACACACTACGGCTGCGCGTGACGGGCGGAAGTATACTTCCGCCTTTTTTTTAACCCCGGCAGGCGCTGGAGGACAGGTACATGGCAGACTTCCGTTTTCACGTTCCCGCTGAATGTTTCGTGGGCAACGACGCTATTTTCAAGATACCGCTCATACTCGGCGAAGGCATAGACCGGGCCGTGCTCGTGGCCGATCCTGACCTTAAAGACGCCAAGAGCGCCGAGCGCCTGGTAACCGTGCTCGAGGCCAGGGGCGTTAAGATCATACTCTTCGACGACCTTGACGAACGCCCTACGAGCGCCGCCGTTGAGTCCGCCACCGCCCTGGTGCGCGGCTCGCGCGCCCCGCTCATCATAGGCTTGGGCGGCATACGCGCCATACACGCGGCCAAGGCCATAGCGGCGCTCGCCCCGGGCGATCGCGCCATAGAGCACTGGATGGACGGGGAGGCGCCTACGCGCCAGCCTTTGCCCCTCGTGCTCATACCCACGAGCTACCGCGATCCCTTCATCATGTCCGGAGGCCTCGTGCTCGGGGACGCGCGCAGCGGCCAGGCGGTATTCCTGCAGGCCCAGAAAGGCATAGAATCGGCTATCGTCCTCGACGTGAATTTGCTGGGCGCGCCCTCGTCCAAGGCGGCCGCGGCGGCGCTTTTGGACGGCGTCATGTGCTCGCTCGAGGGTTTTATGTCCTCAAGGGACAATTTCCTCTCCGACATGGCCCTGCAGGAAGCCATAGCGCTCTACATACGCGCCTTGGACGTGCTCATGGTCAGGCCCGACGACCCGCAAGCCAAGGCGGACGCGGCGCGAGCCTTTTTCCTTTCGGGGCTCGGGCTCGCCTCCAGCTCGCCGGGCCTCGGCAGCGCCGTATCCTACGCCGTCAACGCCCGCTGGAACGTGCCCAAAGCCAATATGGCCGCCGTGCTCCTTCCCTACCTTTTCGAGTTCCTCACGCGCTCCAAGCTGGAGAAGGCCGCTATACTCGCGCCGCTGTTCTGCGACATGGACCCGAACGAGGCCGCCGCCAGCAAGGCCGCCCGGGCGGTAGAGGCGCTGCGCACCCGCCTGGGCGTGCTCAAGATACCCTCGCGCCTAAAGGACTTCGACCTCGAGCTGGAGCGCCTCGTCGAAAGCGCCGAGACGGCGCGCCGCTTCGACTTCATGAACTTCCTTCCCCGCGCTATGACGGTTGACGACGTGTTCGACTTCATCAAGACCGTATACTGAACGGGCCCTAACCCGCCATGATAGCCGTCAGGAAACTCCTAAGCCTCAGCCCCAAGCACGGCGCGCGCAAGGCCGCCAACACCCTCGACCTTGCCGAGCGCGCCTACCGCTCGGGAGATTGTTCCTACGCCCCCTGGATACGCGAATTTTGCGCCGCCTTCGCGCGGGCGGAATATCTAAGCGCCGAGCTGCGCGCGCTCATGGCCCTCTGCGCCGCCCCCGCGCCGTCTACGCCCGC
>JBGSKZ010000514.1:0-6634 GCA_041741035.1 Treponematales bacterium | reverse complement strand
CCGCCAAGGCCGCGCCGCCCCCCGGCGCCGCGCGGGAGCCCGTGTCCGGCACGACGCCGGATACGGGAAAACACGAACGCATGAGCGACAGGGCCATAGGCATACGGAGCTATGTGCTGCGCTCGGGCCGCATGACGGACATGCAGCATAAAGCCCTTACCGGGCTCTACGCCGTCCATGGCGTAGCCTGGGACCCCAGCCGTACCCTCGGGCCTCGAGAACTCATCGGCGCGGACGCCCCGCTGGTCGTGGAAGTAGGCTTCGGCATGGGCATAGCCACCGCGGCCATAGCGCAGGCCCTGCCGGCCACCGCCTTCTTAGGCATAGAGGTATACGCGCCGGGCGTGGGCAAGCTCCTATCGGAGATAGAGCGCCTGGGCCTGAAAAACCTCAGGATATGCAGGCACGACGCGCTCGAGGTCATAGGGGCCATGCTTGCCCCCGGCAGCGTGTCGGGCTTCCACGTATTCTTTCCCGACCCCTGGCCTAAGAAGCGCCACCACAAGAGGCGCATCATGAGCGCGGAGTTTATCAGGCTCCTAGCGGAGCGCCTGCGGCCCGGCGGCTATGTGTACTATGTGAGCGACTGGGAAGAATACGCCGAATGGACCCTCGAGCGCCTCTCGGCCGAGCCCCTCCTCGCCAACGCCTACGAACGCTGGGCGGAGCGGGAGCCGTGGAGGCCTATTACCAAGTTCGAGCGGCGCGCCATGAACGAAGGCCGCGCCATACGCGAACTCAAGTTCGTCCGCGTATAGCGCCGACCGCCTGCGCCTAAGCCTACGCCTAAGCCTGCGCCTAAGCCTACGCCTAAGCCTACGCTGGGGCCTGGGCTCGGGCCGGCCGAGCGGGGGCCCTTAGTCGAAGAAGCTCGACAGCTTGCGGTAGAGAGCGCCGACCTTTTCCTTCTGCTCGTGGCTGGCCTTCTCCGCCAGCTCGTCGACGAGGGTTTCAAGGCTCGCCACGCTCTCGTTTATGGCGGTATGGAAGCCGCGCGATACGCGGAACCAGTACGTGCCCTCCCCGTCGTTGAAGAGGGCGACGAAGCCGAGCTCGGGATGCTTAGGTTTCCAGTATGATATCTGCAGCACATGGTCGAGCACCTTCACCAGGGCGTCCATGTCCTCGTGCACGTTGAACTGCACCTTTTTGGGCCAGCCTTTTTTCAAGTCCTCGGCCGGGTCGAGCCAAGACGCTATCTTGAGTATAGTCTCGAGCTTCTCGCCGTCGAGCAGGGTCTTGTGGTCGACCTTGATGACGCCCAGCATGCCCTTGTATCCCAGGGCCGCGTCGGCGCCCAGGGCTTCCCTGGCGCCCTTGAACAGGCTCCACTCGAGCACGGCTTTCTTACGCTTCTTTTCCGCCACGATATCGAAGACCTGGCCGCCAAGCTTAATCTTGTTCGTGAAGTCGCGCAGCTCGTCCCGCGCGGCCATTGCCTCGGCCTTGCGCCGCTCGGGCTTGCCCGCCTCGGGCCCGGCCGCTATGAGGGCGGGCTTCTTGCCTAGGAGCGCGTCCGCCACTATGGGCGATATGCGGGCGAGCATGCCGCGCTTGAGCGGCGACACGCTCATGGCGTACATGCGCGTGGTGCGCACTATCTCGCCGGCCACGATGAACTCGGGGCTCTCCTTGAACATGACCGAGCCCGGATGTATCTGCACCTTTTCGGCCATGAGGGTACGGAAAACCCCGCGATCCTCCCTGGCGCACACGAACTGTATGAGGCCGCGGCTCACCGCGCACAGGTAATCGTCGGGCGAGCCGCCCGAGGCTATGGGCACGCCTAAGGCGTTCACGATGAGCTCTATCTGCTCCTTGATGCGCGCTATCTCGAGCAGGGTGCGTTCGTCCAGATAATTACGCTCCGCGAACCTAGCCTTGTTCACGCTGTCCCTGAAGGCCTTGAACATATTCAGGTAGGACACGAAATCCCCCAGGGGATCGCGGAAGGCGTGGTGGGCCCTGCGCGCTTCCAACTCCTCGCCGGGGGGCAGCACGTAGGGGCTCATGGTGGATAGGAAGGAGGCGGCTATGATCACTTCCTCGACGACGTCGGGGTACTTCATGATGGCCTCGGTGATCATGCGCGAAAGGCGTGGCAGGAGCGGGAAGGCGCACATCATGGTGCCTATGGCCGAGAGCGATCGGTCGGGATTGAGCGCCTCAAGCAGGGTGAGCACGTCCATGGCGCCAAGGAGGCCCGAGCGGGCGGGCTTGGATATGAAATCGAAGCGCTCGAAGTCGCTTATGCCCAGCTCGGCCATGCGCAGCACCACTTCGGACAGGTCGGTGCGGTAGATTTCCTCCATGGTGAAGAGGGAACGGTTCTCGAAGTCGTCGCGGGTGTAGAGGCGATAGCAGAAGCCGGGGGCGGTGCGCCCCGCCCTGCCCTTGCGCTGGTTGCAGGAAGCCTTGGATATGGGCACTTCGACGAGGCTGGCCGTATAGGTGCGCGGGTTGTAGAAATTGAGCTTGGCCTGGCCGGAATCGATGACGCTGGTTACGCCGTCTATGGTCACGCTCGTTTCCGCGATATTGGTTGCTATGATCACCTTGGATTTGCCGGGGGGAGCCTTGTCGAACACCCGCTCCTGCTCGTCCTTGCCTAAGCGGGCGTAGAGCGGCACGATGTGTATGCGGCCGCGCGACTCCGATACGGAAAGGCGCTGCATGCAATCCTTGATGGCGCGCTCGCCTGGCAGGAATATGAGTATATCGCCCTCGCGGCGGTCGCCCATGACGATGCGGTTCACCGTGGCCTCTATCTTGGCCGTAAGCGCCTCGAGGTTGCCCTCCACCGCCGGGGGATCCCATACCACGGTCACGGGGTACACCTGGGTATCGATCTTGACTATGGGACAGTCGCCGAAATAGGCGCTGAACACCTCGGCGTTTATGGTGGCCGAGGATACGATCACCTTGAATTCGGGGCGCTCCTCGAGCACGCGTTTCAAGAGCCCGAGTATGAAGTCGATGTTGAGGCTACGCTCGTGGGCCTCGTCCACCATGATGACCGAATAGCGCGACAGGCCGGGGTCGAGCTTCATCTCCTGAAGCAAGATGCCGTCGGTCATGATCTTGATGGCCGTGGTCTGGTCGGTCTTGTCCTCGAAGCGCATCTTGTAGCCGATGACCCCGGGCATGGGAGCCTTGAGCTGCTTGGCTATGAATTCGCTCACCGATATGGCCGCTATGCGCCGCGGCTGCGTCACGCCTATCATGCCGTGGCGCGCGAAGCCCGCTTCGTGGAGTATCACGGGTATCTGGGTGGTCTTGCCCGAGCCGGTGGGGCTTTCCACGACTATGACCTGATTATGGGAAAGGGCCTCGAGTATGCGGTCCTTTTGCTGGTAAACGGGAAGGTTCTTTGGATCCATGGACCTATTGTAACGGATACGCGGGGATTATCAAAGCCGCCAGCCGGCGCGTATACTGCCGGCCATGACGGACATCCTCGTAGTGCTCAGCCTGGCCGGCATAGCCATAGGCCGCATACCCTCGCTGCACATGAACCGCGCCACCATCGCGCTCGTGGGGGCCACCCTGCTCGTGCTCTCCGGAGCCTTAAGCATGAAGGAGGCCTATCGCGCCATAGACGCCAATACGATGGTGCTGCTCTTCGCCATGATGGCCTTTAACGCGAACCTGCGCATGGCGGGCTTCTTCGCCCTCGCCGGCCAGGCGCTGCGCCGGAGCGCCCGCGGACCCCGGACCCTGCTGCTCTACGTCATGGCCCTATCCGCCCTGCTCTCCGCCCTGCTCATCAACGATACGGCAGTGCTCATGCTCACCCCCATCGTGCTGGACCTCGCCTTGGGCGCGGGCCTCAATCCCCTGCCCTACATCATAGGGCTCGCGCTGAGCGCCAATATAGGTTCGATGGCCACTATCATAGGCAATCCCCAGAATATCCTGATAGGGACGGGCTCAGGCATAGGCTTTTTCGAATTCAGCGCGGCTCTCCTGCCGCCCGCCCTTTTGCTCCTCGCCCTGGCTTACCTCATCCTGTTGGCCCTCTATCCCAAGGACTTTAAAGGCGTCCGCTTAACGGCTAATCCTCCCGGCCGGGTATTCGTATACAAGCCCCTCCTCATAAAATGCGGCTTGGCCTTCGCGGCCATGGTGCTTGCCCTGCTCCTGGGCCTCCCCATAAGCCTGGCGGGCCTGGCCGGCGCGGCGCTGCTCCTCGTCACGCGCAGGATACGGCCCGAGCGCGTATTCATGGACGTAGACTGGTCCTTGCTCGTGCTCTTTCCCAGCCTCTTCGTCATTACCCGCGCCGCCGCCGACAGTTGGCTCTTCGCGCGGCTCTACGCGGCCATAGAAGGCCCCATGGGCTCGAGCATGGCCCTGCTGGGCCTGTTCTCCGCGGGCTTAAGCCAGTTCATATCCAACGTGCCCGCGGTCATGCTCCTCATGCCCCTCGTGGCGCCGCTGCCCGACGCCCGTACCGGCTGGCTCGTGTTGGCGGCTTGCACCACCGTGGCGGGCAACCTTAGCTTGCTCGGCAGCGTAGCCAACCTCATCGTGGCCGAATTGGCGCAGAAGCGCGGCGTGAAGCTGGGCTTCTGGGCATATTCGAAGGCGGGCGCGCCGGTCGCCCTCGTGAGCGTGGCGGTCACGCTGCTCTGGCTACTCGCCCCGCGCTAGCCGCGCTAAGCCGGCAAAACGCAGCGCCGGCCGTTGACCTAATGCGCGCAAAGCCCTAGTATGGGCGGGCCGGGGTGGCGGGCCTTCCGTTGGAGGAGCCCGTCTGAGAACAGACCCGAAGAACCTGATCCGGATAATGCCGGCGGAGGGAGCGTATGCGCATTCGCAACACTTCATCGACACGCTTAATACCCACGATAGGCCTGAGTATGGCCATCCTCGCCTCGGGCTGCGCCAAAAGCGCGGACGACGCCCTCGTCATCTATGCCTACGACTCGTTCGCCTCGGAATGGGGCCTCGGCCCCCTCGTGCTGCCCGCCTTTGAGGAGGCCACGGGCATAAAGGTGGAGCTGGTGGCAGCGGGGGACGCGGGACAGGCTCTGGCCAAGGCTATAGCCGAGAAATCAAAGCCAAGGGCCGACATCATACTGGGCATAGACAACCACCTAATGGCCAAGGCCCTGGCCGCGGAGCTGCTGGAAGCCTACAAGCCCAAGGCGGCGGCCGCCATACCCGCGGGCCTCGTCCTTGACGGCCAATGGCGCCTAACGCCCTACGACTGGGGCAGCTTCGCCATAATATGGGATTCGGAAACGCTCGCCGAGCCGCCGGCTTCCCTGGAGGAGCTTACCAGGCCCGAGTACGCGCGCTCGCTCATACTGATGGACCCGCGCACGAGCTCGCCGGGCTACGGCTTCCTGGCCTGGACCAAGGCGGTCTACGGGGACTCCCTTGCCGACTATTGGAAACGGCTCAAGCCCTCCATCCTGACGATGAGCCCCGGCTGGGATACCGGCTACGGGCTCTTTACCGCGGGCGAAGCCCCCCTCGTCCTTTCCTACACGACCAGCCCCGCGTATCACGCCGAGTACGAGACGGCGGGCCGTTACCGCGCGCTCATCTTCCCCGAAGGACATCCCATACAGATAGAGGGCGTGGGCATAGTCAAGGGCAGCAAGCACCGCGAGGCCGCGCGGGCCTTCATAGACTTCGTCCTGAGCGCTACCTTCCAGGAGGCCGTGCCCCTGGGAAACTGGATGTATCCCATTATAGAGGATACCCCTCTGCCCGCCTCCTTCGGCTACGCCCCGAAGCCGGGCAAGGACCTGCGCGTGGAGGCGTCGAGCCTGGAAGGGGCCGACCGGATAGCCTTGGACGCGCTCAAGTAAGATGGAAGGGCGGGAAACGCGCCGCGCGGGGGCGGCCATGCTTAAGCGGGGCTTTGGGTTCGCACTGTTTCCGACCCTGGCCCTGCTCGTGGCCGCTCCCCTGGGCGCGGCTTTCCTGCCGCTCTTCAGGAGCCCGGGCGCCCTGGCTAACCTGGGCGCCGCCTTTAGCGATCCACGTTTCCTCTCCTCCTTCGGCTTCGGGCTCGGCCAGGCCGCGGCCAGTTCCCTCCTGGCGCTGGCTATAGGCTTGCCGGGGGCTTTTTTGCTGGCAAGGCGCGCCTTCCCCGGCAAGCGCTTCCTAGGCGCGCTCTCAGCCGTGCCCTTCTGCGTGCCGCCCCTAATCGTGGCCATAGGCTTCGTGCTCTATTACGGCAGGCAGGGCTACCTGAACCGGGCGCTCATGGCCATCTTCGGCCTGGACGCGCCGCCCCTGGATTTTCTCTATTCCTTCAAGGGCGTGGTGCTTGCCCACGCCTTTTATAATTTCCCCCTGGTCATGCGGCTCGTGGGCGACGCATGGGCCGGCGCCAATAAGGCCCAGGAAGAGGCCGCTGAGCTTCTAGGCGCTTCCAAGCCGCGAGTCTTTTTCACGATAAGCCTGCCCAGCATACTGCCGGCCATAGGCTCTTCGCTGTCCCTGGTATTCCTCCTCTGCTTCTACAGCTTCGTGCTTGTGCTGCTCTTCGGCGGCCCCGGCGTGGGCACGCCGGAAGTAGAGCTCTACCGAGCGGCGCGCTTCGACTTCGATAAGGGCCTGGCGGCGGCCTTCGCCCTGGTGGAAAGCGCCGTAGCCTTCGGCGCGCTGGCCCTCT
>JBGSKZ010000513.1:0-2374 GCA_041741035.1 Treponematales bacterium | reverse complement strand
GGCGCCATGAGCATGCAGGCGGCCGACTCCCGCGGCGTCGTGTATGACGATATCCCGCCCCAGGCTCTCGAAGCCGGCGTAGCCCATACCCTTGAGGCGCGGTCGCTCGAAAAGCGCTTCGGCAGGAAGCTCGCGGTAAAGGGGCTGTCGTTTTCCATGGAAACAGGCAAGATAGTCGGGCTCCTAGGGCCGAACGGTGCCGGCAAGACCACGGTTTTCTATATGATAGTCGGCTTCCTACGGCCCAATGCCGGCGCCGTATACCTCGACCACCACCGCGTGTCGAGCCTGCCCATGTACCGTCGGGCGCGTCTTGGCATAGCCTACCTGCCGCAGGAGCCTTCCGTATTTCGCAAGATGACGGTGGAGCAAAACGTGCTGGCCATACTCGAGTCGCGCAACGATCTTGACGCGAAGGCGCGGAGCGCCGCCCTTGAAGGCCTCCTTGAGGAATTCGGCATAGCTTCGGTGCGGCGGCAATACGCCTATACCCTGTCCGGCGGGGAACGGCGGCGCACGGAAATAGCGCGCGCCTTGGCCATACAGCCGAAATTCCTGCTCCTGGACGAGCCCTTCGCAGGCATAGACCCCATAGCCGTCCACGAGATCAAGGGCATAGTCCAGCGCCTTGCCGAAAAAGGCATAGGCGTGCTCATAACCGACCATAACGTGCGCGATACCCTGGAAATCACCGACGAGGCGCATATCATACACCGCGGGGAGATCCTGATTTCAGGCGACAGGCAGGCCATACTCGACTCCGATTTAGCGCGCCAGATCTACCTTGGCGAGTCGTTTCGCATGTAGAAACTCGATTGTTGACGCCAGGCCGCGGGCGTGTTACATTCAGGGTACCCGTTATCGGGCTCCCTCATCACAATTCCCAATGGAAGACAGATGCGTTACTTTGACACTCATGCCCACATCGGGCTCATCTACGATGATCCGATAGAACAGCTCCTCGTATGTCAGCAGGCCAAACAGGTCGGCGTGGCTAAACTTGTGAGCATTTGCAACAGCCTGGTGGACTTTTTCCAGGTATACGACAACCTCAAGACTGCGGAGCATGTGTATCATGCGGCGGGCGTATCGCCTTCCGAAGTGGCCAGCCCCGGCCGGGACTGGCAGCAGAAACTGGAGGACGCCCTCAAGCTTCCCCGCGTCGCCGCCGTCGGCGAGATAGGCCTGGACTATTTTCACCGCTACGGCGATAAGGATAGCCAGATAGAACTGTTTATCGACCAGCTCGACGTGGCAGCTCGCCATGACCTGCCGGTTATTATCCATAACCGCGAGGCGGGCAGGGACGTGCTGGACGTACTGCGGGACCGCCTCCCGCCGGCCGGCGGCGTGCTCCACTGCTATTCCGAGGATGCCGAGTACGCGCGCAGGGCGCTTGAGCTTAACCTCTACTTCTCCTTCGCGGGCAACCTTACCTATAGGAACGCCAGGAACCTTCACGACACCGTGCGCGAAGTGCCCCTGGACCGCATACTCGTCGAATCCGAGGCGCCCTTCATGGTGCCGTCCAAATACAGGGGCAAGCGCAATAAGCCCGAGTACCTCCCCGCGACGGTCGATGACTTGGCCATGCTTCTCGACCTGCCGGTCGAGGAAGTAGCCCAGGCCACGTATGAGAACGCCTGCCGTTTCTTCCGTTTGCCCATATAACTCGTATATCGCGCCTTAGCCCGCCATGGGATAGACAGAGCATGCCGGACGGCCAAGGCCGCCTGGCCTGCTCTGTCCTTTTTGAGGCAGGCGAGCGCGAAACGCAGGAGAGCCCATGACCCTCCATAAGCCCATACGCATAGGATCCTATACGACGAGGGGCAACCTCTTCCTTGCGCCGGTAGCCGGCTATTCGGACGCGGCCTTCCGTTCCGTATGCGCGGACGCGGGCTGCGACCTTGCCTTTACGGAAATGGTAAGCTCCGAGGCGCTCACCAGGGGCTCGGACAAGACTGAGTTGCTGCTTGAGCGGGCTGAAAACGAGAGCGAGTACGCCGTTCAGCTCTTCGGCTCCGACCCCGATACCATGGCGCGGGCCGCGGAACTGGTGGTAAGCCGCTGGAAACCAGCTATCATCGACCTTAATTGCGGCTGCCCCGTGCCCAAAATCGTCAAGACCGGTTCGGGTTCCGCGCTCATGAAAGACCCCGGCCGCATAGAAGCCATAGTCCGCGCCATGTCCGAAGCCGCAGGCGTGCCCATTACGGCCAAGATACGCCTAGGTTGGGACGAAGACTCCATCAATTTCCTGGAAGCCGGGGCGGCGGCCGTATCCGGCGGCGCCAAGGCCCTTACCCTGCATGCGCGCACCCGGGCGCAGGGTTACTCGGGAAGGGCGGACCGCTCGGCCTTCGGCCGCCTC
>JBGSKZ010000512.1:0-6885 GCA_041741035.1 Treponematales bacterium | reverse complement strand
GTCCCTGCTTTCCAGGATTCGCGTCATGCCCTCTTTACGATAAAGCCCCAGCTTGGGGAAGTGCTCAACAAGGAAGGCGTCCAGGTCGGGATCAAGGTATACCAGGTCTTCAGGGGCGGCTTCGGGGGCGGGATACATCCTGAAGATCCGTTCCGCCGCCGCCAAGGCCAAGACGTAATCGCGTGGCGAGCCCGCGCAGGAGCAAAAGTCGAAAACCAGGTCTTCCTCGCCAGGCATGCCGTGTTCTTTATCAAGCTTCCAGAGGCCTCGCTTGCCCACTGATTCCAACAGTGCTTCGATGGAATTATTATTGTCGAAGGATTGGGTAGAGGTGATATTGCTCATTCTCCCGTCGGGCTCCTGATAAGGCGTTTCCAACGGCAGGCCGCTTGAATCGCGCTTAATGCGCATTGAATCAAGGTCGTTTACGGCGATGAGCGAATCGCCGGGATTCAGCTGGAGGTCAACGCAGGCAAACGGAGTTCTGTTTTCAATAATAAAATTATCGAAGGGGCCGAGAGCGGGCGTTGGTTTAAGCGATACGGTTGTTATAGAAGATTCGCGTGAGCTCCAATGCCATAGGACCGAGTTTCCAGCGGAAGCGAGCGTAACTTTATGCTCCTGCGCGTCCCAAAGCCCCAGGATCATGGCCGCAAAGCGTCCTTTGAATTCCAACCCGTGTATGCGAGCGTTAAGCGCATAGAGTATATCCGCGAGGATTCCCTGCCTGTGGAGTTCGCTCTTCGCCATGGACAGGCGCTCGTTGGCGAGCATAGCGGTCCAGGAGGCCAGAAGAGCACCCCATACATTCTGCCCTACGACCTTTAAAATAGCGAACCAGCCGAATCGGGGATTCGCGGTTTTATAGTCCATCCATTCGCACGGATATCGAAGGGCCGAGTATCCGGCCGACATACAGCCCGAGCCCTCAGTCACCCCGAGGCTGCGCAGGATATCGTCGGGACCGCGCTGCGGCATAGGAACGAAAGAAGGCGGCAGCATGATGCCGCTGCGAATTTCATCGGCAACCCAGTTGGCTGCTTCATGTGCGACGGCCATAGAGGAGGCCGCCTTGGCCGCTGCGGCTAGCGGCCCCCTGCCTACGCCCTTTGCGAAGGAGTCCAGTGTATCGCTCAAGCGCATCAGGCGCATCGCGGAACCAGGTTTGCCGTCGGTAGGAGCCGCCAGTATATCGGCTAAGGTGTGCAGAGCTCTCTGGTTTCTGGCTCGGGCTATTAGGAGAACAGCGAGGGCGACCAGGCTGACCGCCAATAAAGTGGCAAGGGCTATCACCATACCGGTTATCATTTAATCCCGATAAAAATACGCTCCGGACAAGCGCGGAAGTACTCGTCAAGCTCATGGGCCAGAATCCAGAGTACGTTGGCGTCCTGGTCGTGGTATTCCATGATGCCTGGGCGGGGTTCGGAACTCTTGGTCAGGATAAGGCTGCGGCCCGGGAAATCCGCGTCCGCGAAGGTCACATGCGCGGCGCTTCCACGGGGCGCGGCCGCGTCCAGGATGGGGTAGAAGGACGGCATCCAGGGGTCTTGCGGGCGGGCGTCCCCATGGCCCCGCTCGGCGTCGTGGATAACCCACATGTATTTTTTCCATCGGTACAGCAGCCAGGACTTTTGCATTTTTTTCTCCCGCGCGAAGGGTATGCCTACAGTGTAGGCCTGTCCTGTCAGCGGCGCAAGCTAGAGGCGTTTTTGCCCTTGACAGGTATTCATATTAGTGTAATATATACACTATGTACGAAGCAGGCTTGACCTTGGGCAAGTACGCGCCCTTTCACCGCGGACACCGCCACCTTATCGAAACCGCCCTGGCGGAATGCCGCCGGGTCTTCGTTATCGTCTATCTTGCTACGCGGCACACGGACATACCTCTTGGCATACGCGCCGGCTGGATACGGGAGCTCTGCCCTCGCGCCGAGGTGCTGGAAGCGCCTGAAGGCCCCGAGGATACGGGCGACGCTCCGGAAATAGAGCGCCTTCAGGAGGCCTTCCTTCTGCGCTTCTTGGCCGGGCGCCCGGTGGACGCCTTCTATTCGAGCGAGCCCTACGGCGCCCACGTAAGCCGGGCTTTGGGCTGCGTGGACCGCAGGGTAGACGAGGCCCGGTTGGCCTGGCCCGTGTCGGGCAGCGCCCTGCGGGCGGACGCCGCGCTGAGGGAGCGCTTCCTCGACCCGCCTGTGCGGGCCGACCTGGTCCGTCGGCATATACTCCTTGGCGGGCCGTCCACCGGCAAGACCACCTTAGCCGCTGCCCTCTCGGAAAGGCTCGGCGAGCCCTGGTGCCCGGAATACGGGCGGGAGTACTGGTTCGAGCGGCAGGTGGATCATCGCCTTTCCATGGAAGACTTGGAGACGATAGCCCGGGAGCAGGCGGCCCTGGAGCGCCGGACGGCCCTTGCCGCCAAAGGCCTCCTCGTCGCCGATACCTGTCCCCTCACGACCTTGGCCTATGCCCGCTACTATTACGGCAGGGTATCCCCCGCCCTGGAGCGGACCGTGGACGATTACCTGCGCCTGCCCCGCTCGTACTGGCTCTGCGGCGACGATATTCCCTTCGAGGATACGCCGGACCGTTCCGGGCCGCCCTCCAGGGACGCCCTGCAGGCCCTGAACGCGGAAGAACTGGATGCCCGCGGGCTTTCTTACCGTATACTCCGCGGGCCTTTGGAGCGCCGCGTAGATACTCTATATTCCTATGAAAAAGCGCGAGGAGGCCTCTCTTGAAATTCCTATCGGTCGACAATGTCATGCTCATGGTGGGAGACTACCCCCTGTCCTGGATCGAGTTCCTGGGCACGCTGCTCTATTTCGCCTCTGTATGGCTGATAGCCCGCAAGCGCATGCTCACCTGGCCGCTTGGCATAGTGTCCGTGATACTCTACGGCATACTCTTCTGGCAGATACGCCTGTACTCCGACATGCTCGAGCAGGTCTACTATCTTGCGCTGAGTATATGGGGCTGGGTTTCCTGGCGCTCGGTGCGCGAAAAGGAGCGCTCGCTGCCGACGGGCTTCTCGCCCCGGCGCGAAATAGCGTTCTGGGGCGCTTTCACCCTGGCGGCGGGCGCGGCGCTGGGCTTCCTCATAGCCCGCGTGCATCTTTGGCTGCCGGCCCTCTTTCCGGAAGCGGCGAGCTATCCCTTCCTGGACGCCTTTACCACCGTGGCCAGCTTCGTGGCCATGTGGCTCCTGGCGCGGCGCCGGGCGGAGAGCTGGATATGGTGGCTCGTCGTGGACGCCATAGGCGTGGGGCTCTACTGGGTAAAGGGCGTGCGCTTCATCAGCATTCAATACGTAGTGCTTCTGGGCATGGCGGCGTGGGGCTTATGGCGCTGGACGAGGCCTAAGGGCGAGAAAGCTGGCAGGGAATAACTAGTTCCCCGAAGCTTATGTCTCGGCGCTAAGCGCCGCTTCCGCCAGGAGCGCGGCCGCGCGGGAGGGCATGGAGCCTTCCCGCGTACAAAGCAAAAGCTCAAGGGGCGGCAGGATGCGATCTAAGTTTCGGCACTCAAGGGCCTCGGGGAAAACGGGCTCGCCTATGACCGGAACGATAGCGGTACCGAAGCCGTGCTCGGCGTACGCTATGAGGCTGCGCACGCTCGGCAACTCGAGCGTCGCCCCCAGGGGACCGAGCCGGCCTTCCATATAGGAGCGGAGATCTATGCCCTTCTCGAAGAGGAGGAGCGGCTCCTTTAGCAATTCCTCGGGCTCGGGCTTTGGTTCGTGCGCCGCACCTAGGCCAGTCCTCCTAAGGGAAAGGGCCGCGAAACGCACGCTTCCCGCGCGCTGAAGCCGTAGTCTCGGATTATTTCCCAGCAGCCAGCCTAAGCCAAGCTCCACCCGGCCATCCAAGACGGCCCGCGCTATGCCTTCGGAAGTACGGTTGAGCAGGGTGAGCCGTACCTTGGGGTACTGAGACCGGAACTCGCCGAGGATTTTGGGGAGGAAGCTCTCGATCACCGTCAGGCTCGTAGCCAGGCTTAGCCTGCCCCGCAATTCTCCGTCTCCGGAGCGGAACTCCGCTTCCAGGGCGTCCGCTTCCTCAAGAAGGCGCAAGGCACGGGGGTAGAGTTCCCGTCCCCTGTCGGTCAAGGCCGGGGATGGCAGGGAACGGTCGAATAACGGCGCGCCAAGCTCGCTTTCGAGCTTATGTACCTGGGCGCTTACCGCGGGCTGGGAACGGAAGACCCGCTCCGCGGCGCGGGTGAAGCCGCCTTCCCGCACTACTTCCACGAAGCAGCGCAGGGCGAAGAAGTCCATGGTTCCTCCAGCGCTAAAAGCTAAAGATAAACATAAGAATAACTTATCAAGCCTATAAAAACAATCAATTTTACAAATAGTACAAAGCAAGCCATCTTGAGGGCAGGGACGCGAACGAAGGGGCCGAGTAGCCGTACACGGCGCCTTGAAGGATGCCCGCACGTTCGTACCCAAGGAGGGAATTATGCCTAGAACGAGACCCGGAGAGTATTTGGTAGCGGCCCGCAGAGGCAAGCTCGCGAATTTGGGCGAAGCGGCGAACGCTGTCCTCTTCCCTGGAACGGCCTGGGTGAAGGTGCCGGGAATTCAGCTCGACTCGAGCTTTGAAATGACGCAGGAGACGCGGGACGGCATTCCATTGCGCTTTAAGGGCCAGGCGGTATACCGCGTGGTGCGGCCGGAAAAGACGGCGGAGCTCTTCGACTTTTCCTCGGGCGACGGCCTTGATACCATAGATTCGCTGGTCAAACAGTGTTGCCTGGCGGAGCTGCGCGATCTGGTATCCCGTATGGACCTGGGGGAATGCATAGAACAGCGTAAGACTACCCTGACCGGCGCGGTCCGCGAAGCACTTGAGCGTCTCGTAGGGCCTTCGGAGGAAGGGTGGGGCATAGCCGTGGAGGTTGTGCAGGTAGCCCAGGTTTACATCGTGGACGCCGAGCTCAGGTCGCGGCTGGACGCGGAAACCAGGGGACAGATCAAGGCTCGGAGCGAGTGCGCCGCCCTGCAGGCAGATGAAGAGGTGCAATTGGCCAGGATGGTATCCGGGCGGAAAATCCAGGAGGAGGCGATAGAGACCGAGCGCCGGGAGGCGGTCTTCGAGGAGGAACGCCTGCGCCGGTCCACGGAAATGGAGAAGCGCAAAGCCCTTGAGTCCCTGGACGCTGAGCGCACCCGCAGGGAGGTAGATAGCCAGAAGCTCGCTTTAAGCAAGTCCGCCGACCTGGAAGCCCTAGAGAGCGATGGTCCTGTGCGGAAGCGCCGCCATGAACTGCGCATGTCAGAGTTGGAAGCGGCTTTGGAGGAAGCCGAGCTGGAGCAGAAAAAAGCCGTAGCCGACCTGGAGCGGGACTTCCTGCCACGCCGGGCAGCCCAGGAACTGCGGCTGCAGCTGCTGCCTGTGGAACAGAGGCCGCAACTGGCGGAGGCTGCATCCAAGGTCCTGGCGGGGGCCAAGCTCTCCGTCTACGGCGAGGACTCCCGCCTTATGGGAGCCTTGGAACCGCTCCTGGATATATTGGGCGGCTACCTAAAGGACGGGCAGCCCGGGGTTCCTCACGCGTAGATCCTGCAGGGGCCGCCGGCCGATGGACTATCCCCGGCGGCCCGGAGTATGCGCTCTACGATTTTCCGGCTGCCGGCGAGGGACGGCTCGATGGGAGATATGGGCGAATAATCGCCCGCCTCGGCGCAGATAAGCCTGAGGTCCAGTACTTGCAGTCCCCTGGCGGAGGCCTCGGCGAGTATCACTTCGTTGAACAAGGCCAGGGCGGCGCGGTGCCGCTCGGGCAGGCCCGGTATCCGGTCATAAATGGTACAGACGCAGGCGGGAAGCCCTGTCTTGGCGGCTGCTTCGAGGAGTTCGCGATACTGCAGCCGGAATTCTTCGCGGAGCGCCGCCAAGCGCGATAGCATATCCGGTTCCCTTGCTATATCCGCCAGCCTGGCCCGCAGCTCCGACCTGCGGTCGGCTATGCCGAAAACGTTCCGCAGGATCGCGGCCCCGGGAGAGGCCAGGGGCAGCTCTTCAAGGGCTTCGGCGTCCGCTACCTCGTCGTCTGCCGCTGCCAAGGCCTGGCCCGCGGGGGCGTCGATGACGAAACGGCAGGCGAGGGCGTCGTTGCCCCCGCTGGATATGAAGAGGCGGTCGGCGTCTTTAGGAAGCTTGGCTAATTGCTGTGGCACCATCATGGATACGCTGCCGTCCACGGCCAGGAGGGTCGCCTTTCCGGAATTTGCCAGGGCTGTCCGGAGTACGTCTATAAGGGCGGGGCCGTCGGGCACGTAGGAGCCGTTGTCGAAAATGGAATCGCCCGCTAATACGATATGCATCGCTCTTTACCTTTCCCTGCTTCGCAGGTACGCGCTAAGGAATTCCTCCAGCGCGGGGCTTTCCAGCCTCGATTTGTCTTTCTCCAAGGCCGCCGCGCCGGCGCAGCCGAGCTTTCTCGCGGCGTCCGCTATAAGCGCCGAGGCCGCGGCGTTCGAGCTGAAGCCCACGATGGCGTCGGCCTTAATGAAGGGCACCGCATCCACACCATAGCTCCTGTCCTTGCTTAAGAAAAAATCCACGAAGGCAAGGTCGAAGCGCCTGCCCTGATACTCCGACAGCGCGGCCAAGGTATCCGCCCAGCTTATGGCCGAGGGAGGGGAACCCAGGTTCTTTAAGGCGCGTTCCACCTGGAGCTTCGCGTGTTCTTTGTCGTCCACGATAAGGATTTCTAGCCGGGCCGCCGGCGCGTACCGTCCCTTTGCCCGCGGCGCCGGAGGGGGGCCGGCCGTGATGCCGCCGGGGGCGACCACGCGATTTTTCCCGCTCTTCTTGCCCTCTATTACCCGGTCGCTGGCCTTCTGTACTAGGTCTTCGGGCCGCGGGGCCGAGAGGCG
>JBGSKZ010000511.1:0-2029 GCA_041741035.1 Treponematales bacterium | reverse complement strand
GCCTGACCGCGCTTCCGCCCGCGCGCCGAAAGCCTTCAATGGCCGCCCCCGGACACGCAGGCCGAATGGCAGGCGCTATGGCAGGCCGAATGGCACGCGGAGTGGCAGGCGCTGTGGCACGCGTCGTGGCAGGCGTTATGGCAGGCGGAGTAGCAGGCATCCACCGTGCCCGCGTTGGCCGGAGTAAAGCAGCCGGAGTAGCAGGCGGCGGAGCGCATAAATTCGGCGTAGCCGGCGGACATGCCCTGCGGCAGGGCGATAGCGGAGTAGCGCTGAGGATGCGCGAGCATGGCGTTATAGCTGTGCCAATAATACCAATGGGCGTGGCTCGCGCGGTACTGCCTGCGCCTCTCCTCGGGCCACGACTCCTGCTCGGCCTCCGCCTCCGCTTCCTCCGCGAGCTTCTTGCGGTAAAAAGCCCTGGTGGCTTCCAGGTCGCAATCCCAAAGCTTCTCCTGCAGGGCCTTGATGCTGTCCTCGAAAAAATCGGCCATGAGGCCTGGCAGCACCTCGCCTTCTGCGTCGAAGGCGGCTAGGAAGCGCTCTTCATAAGGCTGGCCGGCGCCGGCCGGCCTTAGGAAGCGCAGTTTTAGGGGGTCTTCCCTATCCAGCTCCACTATGCCCTGGCCGCGGAGGCCGTCTATCATGATGGCCGCTACGCGGGGCAGGGGCAATTCCATGAGCAGCGCGAGCTCCACCGGATTCAGGTCCTCTATTACCTTGCCCGGCACCTGATAGGAGCCGGCGAAGAGCTTGGGCGGGCTCCAGGAATCGCCGGCCCAGGCTATGCCCTTTACCAGGGCGGCTTTCTGCGCGTGAGACTTGGCCCTGCGGTAATAAAGCGCCAGCGCCGCGGCTATAGAGAGCCCCAGGGCGAGCGCGGCGATGAGGGGCCTGGTTTTAAGGTCGCTCGGCCGCGGGCCGTATTCGCCTTCGGCATAGCCCTCTTCGCCGGCGTAATCGCCTTCCGGGCCGCCGGATTCCGGCGAGCGCTCGCCCAAATCCGCCACTATGGGCAGGTAATCGGCGGGGAAATAGAGCTCCAGAAGCTGGGATGCGTACGCGGGCGGGTTTTCCTGATAGAACAGCACGCTCAGGTAATGCCTGCCGTCGTCGCCGGGCGAGCCGTAGTAATCTATCCTGTTCTCTTCGTTGACGCCCGGCTCGGTAAGCATGGGCACGGCGGCCTTTTCCTCGCCGCTTAGCGTCTCGCCGCCCACGGACACGGGCAGGACTAGGCGCAGCGCGCGATATTCGAGCGCCTCGTCCCATTCCACCGGGCCCCAGTCGAAATAGACGAGCTCGCCGTGCTCGGGGCTCGCCGTGCGGCCTATGAGCCCGGCTTTGGGAAAATCGCCGGCGTAATTAAAGTTATAATAGGCAAGCCCGCTGAATCTCTTGGAGCCGGCGAGTATGATATCGTAACGGCCGGAGCCCAAGTCCTTGATTTCAAGCGGCACGCGCTGCCCGTTTTCTAAGTCGGCGTAGCAGCGTTCCAGGTTCCAGGCGGGCTTGAACGCCTCGCCCTGGAAATAGAAGCCGCTCATAGTGCCGCTCGTCACCATAATTTCCACGCGGTAGAAGAGCTCGGCCTTGCCGTCGGGACGCAGGTTGAGCGTTACCTCCGTGGATACGAAATCGTAATCGAGTGCATGGGCGCTTAACGCGCCGACGAGCAGCAGAAACGTTAAGGCGGCCAGCGCGCCCAGGCGGCTATGCTTCACAGGCTCTCCTTTATGCTCATCTGATCCTCGCGCCCTATGCCGGGGCCAAGGTCGAGCGCGTATTTTTCCAGCAGGGCGGCCTTGTCCGCCAGCGCGGCGCGCACGCGTACGCGGGCGTCCTCGAAGGGGTCGCCGTCATCGAGGGCGTAGCGTTTCTCGGTGGACGCGTCGTCGAGCTCGCGCAAAAAGAGGTCCGCGAGCTCCAGGCTCTCGCGTATGGCGTCGTTCGCGCGAGGCTCGTGGGATTTGACGCGCGCGCACTGGTCTAGGTAGGCGCGGGCGCGGAGGGCCGCCAGCTCGGCCAT
>JBGSKZ010000510.1:0-6984 GCA_041741035.1 Treponematales bacterium | reverse complement strand
TGGGCCAGCATTGCCGCGGCGCTCTCGTCCGCGGCGCTCCGTATGGCTCCCGCCTGTTTCTTGGCGCGCTCTATCCTGGCGCGCGCCTCTTCTTCCGCCCCTAGGACGCGTTCTACGACTTGTTGCACGATGCTTCCACTTCCCTATTAGAGCCCGGGTCGCTGCCTGCACTGATGGTATTCGAGCGGCCGTGGAGCGTGTTAGTATAGGTTTACACCTCTGGCTTAAGAATGTACAGGGGCCTGGGCCTTTAGGAGAGAAAAAATGACGCACAGCGAAAAACACGGCAGGCTCTTCGACCGCATAGCCCTGCCCTATTCCTGGTTCTTCGCCGGCCAGACGAGGAATTACGCCCATTGCTTTGAGCTCGGGCGCGCCTGCCTGCCCGACCCGAGGGGCAAAAAAGCCCTGGATATAGGCTGTGGTACCGGCGCGTTCACCCGCGCGCTGCGCGAGGAGGGCTGGGAGGCGACGGGCGTGGACATAGCCCCCGGCATGCTCGCCCAGGCCCGCAAGAAGGGCCTTTCCTGCGACCTGGCCAATGTCTTAGGCGGCCTGCCCTACGACGCGGGCAGCTTCGAGCTCGTAAGCGCCGCCTACGTCGCCCATGGCCTTAAGAAAGACGATAGGCAGGCGCTCTTCCTGGAAATGAAAAGGCTATCGGGGAGCGTGGTGCTCTTCCATGACTACACCTCGGACAAAGGGCTCCTAACCAGCGCCATCGAGTATCTTGAAGGCGGCGACTACTTCAATTTCATACGGAGCGGCCTCGAAGAAATGCAGGCATGTTTTCCTAAAGTAGAGCAGTTGCGCGTGGGCAAGCAGGCCGCCTGGTATCTGTGCTCGGTTCGTTAAATTAAAGCTTTTTTTATCGTAATTTCTGGTAGAATAAGGCAAATTCATGGGGAAAATCATTTTTTGCGCTTTTGTCAGGCTTAATAGGCGGTTTTTTGGGATTTTTCGGCCATGAGGACTTGACTAAGCAATTCTAGTACTATAAAGAGAAACAATCGTAGAATTCGTACATGCTATACACGGAGCACCAAACAGTGTTTTGGGCTCTATAGGCATGACTCTTGCTGCGATAGGAGAAACGTATGAAGAGAAGCCTAGTGGTTCTAGCGGTGCTTGCCCTCGCGATGACGCTTGTTCTGAGCGGTTGTCAGAAGAAGGTTAGCGAAACCATCAAAATCGGCGTGGCTGGCGCGCATTCCGGCGACCTTGCGTCCTACGGACTGCCTTCGGTAAACGCGGCCAAACTCGTAGTCGAGGACATTAACGCCAAGGGCGGTATAAACGGCCGCATGCTCGAACTGTTCATCGAAGATGACCAGTGTAAGCCCGAGCTCGCGACGAACACCGCTTCCAAGCTGGTGAGCAATAACGTAATCGCCGTTATCGGCCATATCTGCTCCGGCGCCACCAAGTCGGCTCTCGGCATCTACAAAGATTCCAAGGTCATCACCATATCCCCCTCGGCTACCAACCCTCCCCTTACCCAGAGCGGCGAGTACCCGAACTTCCTGCGCACCATAGCGCCGGACGACGCCCAGGCTAAATTGGCCGCCACCTTCATCAAAGAGAAGCTTGGCCTCAAGAAGCTGGCCGTGCTCCACGACAAGGGCGACTACGGCAAGGGTTTCGCCGAGCTGGTCCAGTCCTCGGCCATAGCCATGGGCATAGAAGTCGTGCTCTTCGAAGGCGTGAACCCCGGCGCTCCCGACTATTCCGCCGTGGTAAACAAGATAGGCAATTCCGGCGCCGACGGCGTCGTGTGGGGCGGCTACCACCCCGAAGCCTCCAAGCTTGTTCAGCAGATGAAGGACAAGGGCATGAACCTCCCCTTCGTTTCCGACGACGGCGTTAAAGACAACACCTTCATCGAAGTGGCCGGCAAGTACGCCGAAGGCGTCTACGCCACCGGCCCCACCGACACCAGCACCAACCCCCTGGCCATAAAGGCGAACGCGGACCATAAAGCCAAGTTCGGCGACGAGCCCGGCGCTTTCTTCCTCAATGCCTACGCGGCCACTTTGGCCGTAGTCAACGCCATCCAGAAGGCCGGCGGCACCGATTACGACGCGATCAGCAAGGCCCTCCGCTCCGAGTACGTGGAGACCCCCATCGGAAAGATCAGCTTCGACGCCATCGGCGACGTAATCGGCTTCGGATTCTCCGTGTATCAGGTTCAGGACGGCAAGTACGTAGAGCTTAAGTAACGCGATAATCCGGAATTCTGTTCTTAGGCCGTTCCGGTTGACCATTACCGGGGCGGCCTATTTTTTGGGGTGGAATTTCAGATAGGAACGCCATACTTGGGATTGTCGTGCTACAATCCGTCAAGCACGGGGAACAAGGATACACACTATGGACTATTTTCTTAAGCTCTTCCTCAGCGGAACCGCTAAGGGTAGCATATACGCGCTGATCGCGCTCGGTTACACGATGGTATACGGCATCGTGCAGCTCATAAACTTCGCCCATGGCGAGGTATACATGATAGGCGGCTTCGTGGCGCTCATCGTGGGCGGCTTCTTTTTTACCATGGGATTGCCCGTTCCCCTCGTTCTACTGCTCTCCATCATAGCGTCCATTATCTTCTCGTCGGCCTTCGGCTTTACCATCGAGCGCCTCGCCTACAGGCCGCTTCGCAATAAGACCAGGCTGTCCGCGCTCATTAGCGCCATAGGCATTTCTATAGTGCTCCAGAATTTCGTCCTGCTCGCACAGACGGAAAAATACCTGTCCTTTCCCTCGTACCTACCCGACCTGCCCTTCCTTTTGCCGGTACGGGAGTACGTGAACTCGACCCAGCTCATTATACTCATGACTACCTCGGTGATCATGGTGGCGCTTACCCTGCTTATTAAATTCACCCGCATGGGCAAGTCCATGCGCGCCACCGCCCAGGATAAGCAGATGGCCCAGCTCGTGGGCGTGAATATCAATCAAGTCATTTCGGTTACCTTCGTGATCGGCTCGGCCCTGGCTGCGGTGGGCGGCGTGCTCATATGCTCGTACATGGGCCAGATCAACTATTACATAGGATTCATAGCCGGCATCAAAGCCTTCGTAGCGGCCGTGCTCGGCGGCATAGGAAGCATACCGGGGGCCGTGCTCGGCAGCTTTATACTCGGATGGACTGAGAGCCTGGGCACCGGCTACATTTCGAGCGATTATGAGGATGCCTACGCATTCATCATCCTAATCTTGATCCTTATCATTAAGCCTGACGGCATACTCGGTAAGAACCAGAAGCAGAAGGTGTAGACCGATGACACATAAACCCCTAGTAAAGGAATTGACGGCGTCGCTCGTATCGACGCTGTGGTTCAGCGTTCTCCTGTTTCCCTTCATGGTCATGAAGGTAAACGTGGCCAGCGGCGTGGCCCAAATACGCTTCCGCTGGGCGGCTATGCCGCTTATCGCCATAGCGTCCTTTGTCCTGTCTTTCCTGTGGCGCCGTGCCCTCGTCTGGAACGAACACCGCGGCGATAAGTCTTCCGCGCGCTCGCCCTTCGCCCTGGCGCAGAATTTCATACGCGGCGCGCTGAGCAAGAAGCCGGTGCGCAGGACCAGCCTGCTCGTGCTCCTGGCCCTCGTGGCGGTATACCCCTACGCGCTGGGCATGTACCACACCAATATCATGATTACCGCGCTTATCTACGTTATACTGGCGCTCGGCCTCAATATCGTGGTGGGCTTAGGCGGCCTCTTGAACCTCGGCTACGCAGCCTTCTTCGCCTTCGGCGCCTATACCTACGGCCTCTTATGGAAATACGCCGGCCCCGCCTTCGTAAGCGCGGGCATAAACACGGGCTGGATATTCTGGATAGCCCTGCCCCTGGCCGGCCTGATAGCGGTCATCTTCGGCATACTACTCAGCTTGCCCGTGCTCAGGCTACGCGGCGATTACCTGGCCATCATCACCCTGGCCTTCGGCGAGATCGTGCGCATGGTGCTGCAGAATTCCAGCGCCGTTACCGGCGGCGCCACGGGCATAAGCCTCATACCCCGGCCCTGGCTGTTTAACCTGCGCCTGCCGCCCAGGCAGGCAGCCACCTATATCTACTACATAGTGCTTATCCTCGTCATCTTCACCATCTTCGTGGTGCGGCGCATAGAGGACTCCCGCGTGGGCCGCGCCCTCGAGGCCATGCGCGAGGACGAGATAGCCTGCGAGGCCATGGGCATAGACCTGGTGCGCAATAAGCTGGCCACTTTCGCGCTGGGCGCCTTCTGGGCCGGCATAGCGGGCGTAGTGCTCGCGGCGCAGACCACCTATATTAATCCCGACAGCTTCACGCTCTGGGAGTCGATCATGGTGCTCATGGCCATAGTCATAGGCGGCACCGGCTCCATCCCCGGCGCCATAGGCGGCGCCCTCATCCTAAAGCTCCTGCCCGAATACTTCAGGCCCCTGGCCCAGTATCGCATGCTCATCTACGGAATAGCCATGATCATCATTATCATCTTCAAGCCCGACGGCCTCATACCGCGCAACAGGAAAAAATATACCTTCGTGGAGAAAGGCGCCGCGGACGACGCTAAGGCGGAGGCACGCGCATGAGCGACACAGTAGCCCCCATACTCGACATCCATAACCTTTCGATGGTCTTCGGCGGCCTCAGGGCCATAGACGACGTGTCCATCCATATCAAGAGCGGCGAGATTTGTGCTCTCATAGGCCCCAACGGCGCGGGCAAGACTACTATTTTCAATTGCATAACCGGCGTGTACAAGCCTACCAAGGGCAGCATAGCCATAGAGCACGGGGGGCGCGGCAGCGAGCGGATAGAGGGCCTCAAGCCCAATGTCATCAACAAGAAAGGGCTCGCGCGCACCTTTCAGAACATACGGCTGTTCAGCAACATGACCGTGCTCGAGAACGTGATGATAGGCAGGCACAACTCACTTAGCGCGGGTATTTTCAAGGCCATCGTGCGCGACCGCGCCACCCGCGAGGAAGAGCAGCGCGTCATAGACGAGAGCCACGATATACTCAAGAAAATGCGCCTGGATATGTTCATCAACGAGACGGCGCGCAACCTGCCTTACGGCGCCCAGCGCCGCCTGGAAATAGCGCGGGCCCTGGCTACGGACCCCTTCCTCCTCCTTTTGGACGAGCCGGTGGCCGGCATGAACCCGCATGAGACCAAGGAGCTGGAAGAGACCATCAATCTCATCAGGGACCGCGAAAAGGTAACCATACTGCTCATCGAGCACGACATGAGCCTGGTCATGAACGTATCCGAGCGCATATACGTGCTGGACTACGGGCGCCTGATCGCCGAAGGAACGCCCAAGGAGATCAAGGGCAACCCCGAAGTGATCAAAGCGTATTTAGGAGAATGATATGCCATTGATGGAACTCAAGAATGTCTGCACCTATTACGGCAATATCCAGGCGCTCAGGGATATATCGCTTTCCGTGGAAGAAGGCGAGATCGTAACCCTCATAGGGGCGAACGGCGCGGGCAAGACCACCACCCTCATGTCCATCTGCGGCATTACGGGCATACGGAGCGGGCAGATACTGCTGGACGGCGAGGATATATCGCATTTAAGCCCGCATAAGATCGTGAGCCGCGGCATGTCGCAGGTGCCCGAGGGCCGCCGCATATTCCCCCAGCTTACCGTGCTCGAGAACCTGGATATGGGCGCCTTCCTCCGCGACGACAAAGAGCTGATCAAGGTGGATCTCGACGAGGTGTTCGATATCTTTCCAAGGCTCGCCGAGCGCAGGAACCAGCAGGGCGGCACATTGAGCGGCGGCGAGCAGCAGATGCTCGCCATATCCCGCGCGCTCATGGCCCGCCCGCGCATCCTGCTCCTGGACGAGCCCTCGCTGGGCCTGGCCCCGCTTATAGTCCACAATATATTCGAGATCATCAAGCGCATAAACACCGAGCGCAAGACCACGATCTTCCTAGTCGAGCAGAACGCCAATATGGCCTTGAAGATAGCCAACAAGGGCTATGTGCTGCAGAACGGCGTCATCAAGATGGCCGATTCGGCGGAGAAGCTCCTGCAGAACGAGGAAGTTCGCAAAGCCTACCTGGGCTTATGATTTGGTAAGCCTCTCGGGAAAAGCCCGCCCCGAGAGGCGCTCGAACTGGGCGCGCAGCCAATCGAAGATACGCCTCAGCCAGTTCCCCTCCGCGGCTCCCGTAGCTGCGCGGAGGGGGGCCTTAGCCACGAGCGTATCGCCCGCGTATAGCCTGAGCTCGCCCAACTCCGCCCCTTCGGCCACCGCTCCCCACACCCGCCTCTTGGCATCCAGCTCGTAGCGCAGCGTAGCGCCCAGGCCCGCGGGCAGCGTAAGGCCCTCGGCCCAGCCCGCGTCGAGCCTGAGCTCAAGCGAGCGGGCGCTGGCCCCATAAAGCTCCACGGAACCCGGCTCGGGCAGCTCGGGCCGGATAAGCTCGTAGGCGGAGAAGCCATACTCCAAAAGGTCGCGCGCCAGGTAGGCCCGCTTGTCGTTGCCGCTCAGCCCGCTATCGCCGCGCACGCCCATGACCACGGCTAGGAGGCGCCTGCCTCCCCGCGCGGCGCTGCCCGCGAGGTTAAAGCCCACTTCCGGGGTGGTGCCGGTCTTGAGCCCGTCGGCGTCGGGCATGAGCCACAGGAGGCGATTGTAGTTATACTGGATGACGCCGCCTTCGCTATGGCCGGGCAGGAGGTTCTCGGGCTTGGGGTATACGAATTCCCGCAGGGAATGGTAGCGGCCGAGGGCATAGGGATGCCGCGCCGCATAGCTTAGGGCGAAGCGGGCGAACTCGCGGGCCGTCGTCGCGTTGAATTCCGAATAGCCCGACGCGTCCACCAGGCGGGTAATCGCGTAGCCCTCCGCGGCGAGCCGGCCGTTCACCCGCGATAGATAGGCTTCAAGGCTAGGCTCGAGCAGCAGGGCCGCGGCCATGGCGGCGTCGTTGCCCGAGGCTACGGCGAGCCCGGCCAGGAGCTCGTCGAGGCTGGCGCGCT
>JBGSKZ010000509.1:0-2235 GCA_041741035.1 Treponematales bacterium | reverse complement strand
GCCGTCTAGGCTTTCGGCCGCCTCCGCCTAGCCAGCGCGAGGATAGCGCCGATGGCCAAAGCCAGCGCGGCCGCCGCCACGAAGAACTTTGCTAAGAAATCGCCGTAGGCCGTGTAAAGGCTAGCTTCGTCGACCAGGGGAACGTCCACGCTCAGCTGGGTTTCCACGAAGGGCTCTGCCATGGCCAGCACGCGGCCGTTGGGGTCTATGGCGCAGGTCTGGCCCGAGGCCGTGGCGCGCACCAGGGAGCGGCGGTTCTCCACGGCGCGGAATACGGCCATATTCATGTGCTGCATCTGCGCGGGAAGGCTCTTGGCCCAGGCGTCGTTGCTCAGGTTGACGATAAGCCGGGCGCCGTTCCGCACCCACTCGCGGGACAGATAGCCGAAGCTATCCTCGAAGCATATGGGCGTGCCGAAGCGCAGGCCGTTCGCCTCCAGTACCGTAAGCTCGCTTCCCTTGTCCCAGAAATGGGTATCGGAGGCTTCGAGGGCCGCATATACGAGGGGCAGCTGCTTTTCGTAGGGAAAGTGCTCGGTAAACGGCACGAGGTGCAGCTTGCGGTATATGCCCGTATTGACGCCCCGCTCGAACAAGAGGACCGCGTTGTAGTCCCGCTGGACGGGCCGGCCCTCCTCGTCCAGCTCAAGCCTTGCGTCATGGTTGCCTATGACGAAGGGCACATCCTGCGCCTCTAAAAAGCGCATGAGCTTGCTTACGAGCTCGAAATAGGAGATATCTTCTTTATACGTAAGGTGCCAATGAATGCGGGGCACGAAGGCGGTCTCCGACCATACGACCAGCTCGGGCTTGGGCTCCTGGGCTAGGGCCTCCAGCGACAGGCGGCTTAGGCTATTGAAATTATCGCGGTAGGCGGGAAGCCCACCCACCCAGGGGTCGGTATTGTGCTGGATAAGGGCTACGCGCAAGGACGGTGCCTCGCTATAGTCCACGGGCGAGGCGAAGCCGTATATAAGCGTTCCGGCCAAGCCGACGATCCAGAAGCCGAGCGCTAGCCGTTCGCGCTTGAAAAAGCCGGCGAAGGCCTTTGCCGTGTCGCCGAGGCCGCGCCAGAAACCGTCCTTGAGGGCGTTGCCCAGCATGGCCGAAGGAAAGACCACGAGCGCGGATACGCCCCATACGCCGAACACCGAGGCGATTTGTATGATCGGCAGCAATTCCCACTGGCTATAGCCGGTAATGCCGTACGAATAGCCCAAAAAGCCTTGAGTGCGCAGGTATTCATAAGCCATCCAGAGGAGCCATTGGACTAGGTAGGCCCGCCTTGGGAAAAATAGCGTAGCGGCCTTGAGCAGGGGAAAGAGCAGGGCCATGTAAACGAGGTAAATAGCATAGACGATGAGCCCCGCCAGGGGATGAAAGCCTCCCAGCCAATAATTGAAGATAGCGTAGGCCAGGTAGCCGTAGAGGGCCCCCCACGCTATGGACGAGGCCAGCGATACCCTGCGCAACAGCCAGAATACCGGCGCATACGCCACCCAGGCTAGGAACGGCAGACCCCGCTCGAAAACCGTATTCGGAAAGGAGGCAGCGAAGAGGAAGGCCGCCAGGATGAGCGCGCCCAGGTTTATGAGGAGAGGCGCGACGCGCGAAGCGATGCGGCGGACGCGGCCGCCCGTAGCGTTCGCTCCAAGCCCTTCGCGCTCCGTTGGCCCCATATTGTCGATCCTAGCGTAGCCGTTCTTCATGTATCACCTTCGGCACGATCAGGTTTGATGGTTTCATCTGTCGGCTATGATAAACGGCCAAGGCCTAAGGCGCAAGCAAAAGACCCGGCGCCGCTCCCGTCCCATGAGCCTTTTCCGGAGCGTATCCAAGCAAGTCCCAGCCGGAAACGGATTCCCCCTTTTTAAAGATTGCTATAAGGCCGGACATAGGCTTATGATTACTAAATGACTCGTGCAAGCCAGCTAGGCAGTTCCCCTGAGCGCAGCGACGCGCCGGCCAAGACCGGAGGCACCCTACGCTATACCGACGACCGGGTGAGGCCGGGCACGCTCCACGCGGCCGTGCTGTACAGCCCCCACGCGCACGCCGACATCGAGCGCATAGACTGCGCCGACGCCCTCGCCTTTCCCGGCGTGCGCGGCGCTTTTACCGGCGCGGATTGGCCGGATGTGCTCATAGGCCTCTACATGGGCGACAAGCCGCCGCTTGCCCGCGGCAGGGTACGCTACTACGGGGAGCCGGTAGCCGTGGTCGTGGCCGACGACG
>JBGSKZ010000508.1:0-1510 GCA_041741035.1 Treponematales bacterium | reverse complement strand
GCCGTGGCCGCCCCGCCCTTCTCGTAAAGCTTAATCGTAGGGCTGCCCAGCAGAGTCGCGTCCGCGGCTAGGCCCCCGAGATCGGAGCCCGAAAAGTAGTACGCGTACAGGCCTTCACGCGGCTCCTGATTAAGGAGCACGAGGCCCTGGGCAAGCGAGGCGCCGTACTCGTCGACGGACAAGAGCCGCGCCACGCCCTCCACGAGTTCGTAGAGCCGCAGGTCTTCTATGGGCGCGTGCGGGAGCGCGAAGCGCCTGCCGCGCAGATGGCTTTCGGGTCGCAGCTCGGTATCCACGGTCTCTCCCAAGCCGAAAAAGCTCTTGCTTCGCCAGGATAAGCCGTCCCAGCGCAATAGGGCGTCGAAGGACGCGCCGTTCGCCTCCGCGCGCAGGGCGGCGCCGAAGGCCCCCGCGGGGGAGCCGAAAGATAGGTAGGGGTAATCGGGCATGGCTATGCCCACGTTGCCGAGCCTCGCGCTCTTCACGGCGTCGCCCTCGCCGCCTGAAAAGCCCAGGGCGAAGGTGGAGCGCTCGGCCTCGTCGGCCACGCTCGCCTCGAACCACCACCGTTCCTTGAAGGTTAAAAGCAGGTAAAGGTCCGGCCGCTGCTGGAACAGGAGGGGCACGGGATTGAAGAGGGAGGCAGGGCCGAAGGAATAGCTGGCGGAGGAGCTGAGCGAGGCCTCCCAAATGCCCTGGATGAGCAAGTCCACCTCATCGTCGCCCAATTGGGTGGAAAAGAAGGCTTTAGGGGGGTCTTCGGGCAGGGCCGCGGGCGCTCCGCCTTCCTGGGCGACCAATGGCCGCGCCAGGAGCAGGGCTGCGAGCGGCGCCAGGGCGAGTATGGATGGCTTAACGCGCAATATAGCTCTTTTCTTTATCATCCTTCGCGTATATTATTGTAGCCTATGGCCAAGAGCATTGAGAAGTCCCCTATGAGAAAAGCGTACGACGAGCTCATAGAACCCGCGCTCATGATACTTTCCCTGCTATCGCTGGCCCTGGCCTGCGCTGGAGGCCTCTGGTCGGCCCTGGGGACGAACTGGCGGGTGCGGGCGTATTTTTCGCTGGCGGCCATGCTCTTTGACCTCCTCTTATCCATGGAAGCGCTCTTCCTGTTCTTCGTATCGCTGCGCCGCAGCTTCGCCCCCCCGCCCCTGGCCCTTATGGCGGCCGGCCTTTCTTCCCTGGCTCCCCTAGCCTTCGTATCCGGCCCCCTGCTCTTCGGATGGGCGGCGGCCGATTTTTCGGCGGCCGCGGTGCGGGGCTTCGCCGGCGTACAGGGCGCGGGCGCAGCGCTTTCCGCCTTCGCCGGGCTCAGGCTCCTGCGGGCCTTCCGCCCCTTCCTCCGCCTTAGCAGCGCGCAGCGGGAGCGCCTCGATAAAAAAAGCGGCTTCGCGGCCCTGGCCGCCCTCGCCCTGCTCATGGCCGGCGGCATGCTCGGCGACGGCCTCTTCATACCCAGTATAGCGCGCGCCGAGGCCGAACGCCGCGTCGCCGTGCTCGAGAT
>JBGSKZ010000507.1:0-6011 GCA_041741035.1 Treponematales bacterium | reverse complement strand
GAGCTTAGGCGCGCTCCGGCGCAGTACCTGCGCGCCTATCCTTGACGCGCGCGCTTCCCTCGCGCAGGATAGCCTTGTGATCATCGATATACTCTGCAAGGTAGTGGACAACTTTGGCGACATAGGCGTCGTGTACCGCCTGGCTAAGGCGCTCTCCGACCTGGACCAAGGCTTACGCCTGCGGCTCGTGGTGGACGACCTGGCGGCCTTCCGCGCCTTAGCGCCTGATATCGACCCGAATAAGGACGTGCAGGATTACGATGGCTGGACCGTCGTGCGCTGGGATTGTCCCTGGGAAGGCTTTAAGCGCGAGCCGCCGCGGCTCGTGCTGGAGTGCTTCGCCTGCGGCAGGCCGGACTATTTCGAAGCCTGCCTCTTCGAACCCAGCTTAGGGTTTACCGCCCATATCATAAACGTGGAGCACCTCACGGCGGAAGCCTGGGCGGACGAGCTGCACCTTATGCCTTCGCTTACCCGCTCAGCCCGCGTTAAAAAAACAATATTCATGCCCGGTTTTACCGAAAAGACCGGCGGCCTCATCATAGACCGCCGCTTTAAGGAGTCGGCAGAGCTCTGGTCCGGGGCAAGGGCCGAGCCCGAAGCGCTCGCGGCCATGCGGCGGGGCTTGGCCGACGATGCTGGCCTAGGCCTTGAGGCTGGCGCGGAGCGACGCTATTGGCTATCGGTTTTTTCTTACGAGCGGGATTACGGCCCCGTCGTAGCCGATATTGCCGCCTTCAGCCGCGAGCGGCTCGTTTTGGCCCTGCTCGCCAGCGGCAAGAGCCAGGCCTGCTTCCTGCGCGCCTGGGAAGGGGCGGGCAGGCCTTTTCCCGTGATTCGCCTGCCCTTTCTTCCCCAGGAAGACTGGGATGAAATACTGCTAGCCTGCGACTTCAACATAGTGCGCGGCGAGGAGACCCTGGCCCGCGCGGCGCTTTCCGGGCGGCCGTTCATATGGCAGGCCTATCTGCAGGCCGAAGCCCATCACCTGGTTAAAGCCAAGGCCTTTCTTGAGCGGCTTGAGCCCTGGCTCGAAGCGCCGTATTTTGACCTTCTATCGCGGACGACCCTGGCCTTTAACGAGCGCGAGTGCGACGACGAAAGCCGCCGAGGCACTGAGTCCCTATTGCCTCTGTTTAGGGAATCCGGGGCGGCAGAGAGCGGTTTTAGCTCTTTTTCAAAGGCGCTCGCCACGAGGGGCGACCTGGCTTTGCACCTGCTGACATTCTTGCGCGATTTAGTGTAGAATGCGGCCAATTCGGCAACAACGGCCATGCGCTCCGCGAAACGGAAGCCCGATGGCCGCACTCCATACTTAGACGAGGGAATCGCTATGCTCATGACTTCCGATATTCGCTGCGGAACGGTTTTTAGGTCGGGTAACGACGTGGTCGTCGTTCAGCGCATGCTCGGCATTAAAGGCGGCCGCAACGGCCAGGTAAAGAAACTCCGCGTGCGCAACATCATCACCGGCCAGACTTCCGAGCTCGGCCTCGACATGGGAGAAAAGTTCGAGGAAGAACACCTCGACTACCACAAGATGAAGCTCTCCTACGTGGATGGCGAGAACTATGTGTTCATGGATCAGGAGAGCTATGAGCAGCACGAGCTCACCAAGGAGGACCTTGGCGATAACGTAGGCTACATGACCCCTGAGGACGATTTCGAGGTGGAAGTAGCCTTCTTCGAAGGCAAGCCGATAAGCGTCACCCTGCCCACCGCCATCCTGCGCACTATCACCTACTGCGAGCCCGGCATAAAGGGCGACACTTCGGGCAAGGCCTTCAAGCCCGCCACGCTCGATACCGGCATCGAGGTATCCGTGCCCTTGTTCTGCGAGATCGGCACCAAGATCATGCTCGATACCCGCGACGGCTCATTCATAGAGCGAGCATAAACCCAAGCCGGGCCAGAGCTCCACGCAAGGCCGCCCTTAACCGGGCGGTTTTTTTATTGCTTACTTAGTTCCCCGAAGCTTATGTATGCGCGCTTGGAGGCCCTAGCCTTAGCGGCGGCGAGAGCCGCCCTATGCTATAGGATGCGGCGCCTCTCCCCGAGACATAAGCTTCGGGGAACTAGGTTTTTATTCCCCGTTGGCTTAGCGGCTTTCCTTGAGGCTCGGCACCATGGCCGCGCAGAGCGCCAGGAGCGCGCAGGCGGCGAACAGGGCAATTGTGAATGAGCCATCCGCGCCGCGCAGCGCCTCCATAAGCCATACGAACACCACCGATGCCTGCCCAAAGAGCTGTATGAGCCCATTCGACGTGCCTTCAGGCGTTGGACGGCTCACCTCGGACGCGTACTGCATACCGGTGGGCATAACGCTCGTCAGGAAAAAGCCGAGTAGCGCTGCCGAGAGGCAAAGGAGCGGAAAACTCGGGGCAAGGGCAAGCCCCGCGAGCCCCGGTATCGACAAGGCAAGGCCCCAGCCTATGAAAGGCTTTCGCCTACCGCTGCGATCCGATAGCGCCGGCAGCGCTACAGCGCCAACGACGCCGGCTACCAGCATAAGAGCGCCGAGCGTACCCGCTTCCTGCGGCCCGAAGCCTCGCGGCCGCACGATGGCCTCTATCCAGGTGGTAACGCCATTGAATACGCCGAGCCCGACAAACGACACGACGAGGTAACGCCTGAAGCTCGGCACCTTAAACGCGTGCTTAAGTCCGTCGAGCATTAGGGAACGCGCCTGCCCGGCGTCGTCGCTCGGCGGCGTGGCGGGCCGCTCACGCGCCACGATTACGAAGAGCAGAGCGCATGTCGCGGCGAAGCTACCGTAATAGAACTGGACCGTCGGAATAGACATGCCTTCCGCGAGGGCGGGCGTAAGCACCATGCCGGCCGCCGTGCCCACGAGGTTGGCAAGGGTGACCAAGCCCACCGCGGTAGCACGCTCCTCGGGCGGGAACCAGAGCGCAGGCACCTTGGTCCAGGCGTTGAGCAGAAAGGGCTGCGAAGCGGCTAAGCCCAAGGTGGCCGCGAAAGCCAGGCCGTAATTATTACCCGCCAAGCCGCGCATCACACCGAAGACGCCCATCATAAGGGAGCCCGCGCCTACGGTAAGCCTAAAACCCAGTGTGTCTATGGCCCAGGAAACCGGTATGGAGAGCGGTAGGAAAGCCAGCATAAACAGCATGGACAAAAGCCCAATCTTGAGGTCAGATACCCCATAAAACGAAGCGGCCTGCCCGGTGACGGGAGCGTAGGATATCCATAAAAGCTGTATAGCCAGATTAACCAGCATAAACACGCCGAGTACCGCCCAGCGGTAGCCATATACTTTGATCCCCTGGTTATTCATCGTTATTCACCTTTCGCCGCCCTATGCCATAGTGGGCGATGCACAAGTAGCTTTTCTACAGAATAAGCCGCAGCGCGGCTAGGGCCGAAAACGCCAAAATCAGAAGCTTGAAGGGCTTTTCGGGTATACGTCGGGTTATGCGAATTCCTATGAACGCGCCGGCGAACACCGCCGGAACTAAAAGGAGCCCAAAACCCAGCGAGCGCTCGTTTATCGTCTTCCAGAAGAACGCATGCAAGGGCAACTTAAGAATATTCACGATCATGAAAAACCAGGCCGAAGTGCCCAAATACGCGTTCTTGCCGAAGCGCATGCTGAGGAAATAGAGCGAACTGATAGCGCCTGCGGCGTTGCCTATCATGCTTGCGAAGCCGGATAGCACGCCCATGCCCGCCGCGAACCACCAGGCGCTCGGCACGCGCAGATCCTTGCTTATGTAGTCCCGCCATAGCGTGATCGCCAGCCCGACGATAACAAATACCGCGATGATCGCTTTAAAAATGCGGTCATCAATGAGCGAGTCTACGACTAATCCCAGCGATAAGCCCAGGCCGGTCCAGGGAAGCAGGCGGCCTATTGTTTTCCAATGCGCATGGCTGTGGAAATACCTTATGGCGAAAAGATCCCCCATAGAGAGGAGCGGCAGCGTAAGGCCGGCCGCCGCCTTGCCTCCCACGATACCGGCCATGAGCGGCACGACCAGGATACCGGCTCCGGCCATGCCCGTTTTCGTTATGCCTATCAGCGCTCCGGCCAAATTTGAGAACGCCCATTGCGTCGCGCTAAGGTCGAAAGACCCGATGAATTCGAGCATGCGCGTTACCATAGCACTTCTAGCCGAAATCGGGAATCCTCTCCGGCCCTCGACATCCGGCCTCGGGTCTCCGAGCCGCCTCCGCTCGCTTCCGGCGTTATTCATGTGCGGGGGCTAGCCCCCGAGCCCCTGCGGTCCTACGAGTCTCGGACCGCACCCTGGCGCTTCTTCCTCGCTTACGCTCGGCGCTCGCTTCGGTTCGAACGGCGCTGCGCGCCGGTCTGTAAGGAAACGGTTTAAGTGCGCGCTGAAAGCGCGCGGCAGCCTGCCTGATTTCGGCCTATAAGCACAAACGCGACCCCAGAAGGGATCGCGCTTGTGCTCAGCCGAAATCGGGAATCCTCTCCGGCCCTCGACCTCCTGCCTCGGGCCTCCGAGCCGCCTCCGCTCGCTTCCAGCGTTATTCATGTGCGGGGGCTAGCCCCCGAGCCCCTGCGGTCCTACGAGTCTCGGACCGCACCCTGGCGCCTCTTCCTCGCTTACGCTCGGCGCTCGCTTCGGTTCGATTCCCGATTCCGGCCTATAAGCACAAACGCGACCCCCGAAGGGATCGCGTTTGTGCTCAGCCGAAATCGGGAATCGAACCCGATACCTGCGCATTACGAGTGCGCCGCTCTGCCAAGTGAGCTATTTCGGCATGAGGGTTGGACTATAGCAAAAACTAGGCTTGGAGGCAAGGGCTTTGCTTTATTAGTTCCCCGAACCTTATTGCTAACGCAAGCAAGGAGTAGCTAGCGCTCGTATTGGCTCCATGGAGGTAACCACCATGGAGCCACCGTTCTGTCCCAATCCCCGCTGCGCCCACCACAACGATAGCCGGAAAGACTATCGGGACTATTGGCGCAAGTTCGGCTTCCACGACACCCTTGTCGTGGGACTCGTCCAGCGCTTCCGCTGCAAGGCCTGCGGCAAGACCTATTCGACGCGAACCTTCTCTAATCAGTACTACACCAAGCGGATTATCGACCTGAAGGAGATTCATCGAAGCCTCTCTCAGGGCGAATGCATCAGCGCTATCGCGCGCCACCTTGGCTGCACCTTGGAGAGCGTCCAGAATAGGATCGATAGGCTCGGTCGCGCGTCTATCGCTGCCCAGGCGAGCATTCTTGAGGGCTTCGATGCAAATGAGCATATGGTAGCCGATGGCTTTGAAAGCTTCGACCGCTCTCAATACCATCCCTGCCACCACAACATCCTCGTCGGGAAAAGCTCGCAATTCCTTTTTGGATCGACACATGCGACTCTGCGGAGGAAAGGCCGCATGACCGCCGGGCAGCGCGCCGAGCGAACGCGCCTTGAAGAGCGCTGGAAACCCAAGCGCGGGGGATTGTCGGCATCTTTCCGCGAACTCATGGGAGTCTTCCTTAGATATTGGGACCAGGCTGCCATGGAAGGCGTGCAACTGTGGACCGACGAGCATCCCGTCTACCCTCAGGCCATCGCATCGCTACCGAGCCTCCGCCTGGCCATGGCCGAGGGACGACTGGAGCATAGGACCCACCCGTCGCAGGCGCTGCGGGGGCTACTGAATCCGCTCTTCTCAGTGAACTACTACGATCGAGAGCTGCGGAAGGACCTCGCCGCCTTCCATCGTGAGAGCGTCTGCTTCACGCGGAATGTGGCAAACGGCCTTATGCGCATGCGGCTCTACCAGATCTATCACAATTTCCAGAAACGGTACCGGATTAGGCCATTATGGCTGCCTTTCACGCATGCCCAGGCCGCGGGTGTACCCGCGTTCAGGATCCGCGAAGGGATGCAGGGCTACTACACGGACAGGCCCTTTCTTTCAAAGCTACGCTTAAATGATGAAGAGACAAGGGTTTGGATGAAAGCACATCGGACGCCCTTAAAAGAGGGGAAGGACTATGTGCCCAAGTATGCCATGGCTTCGTAGGA
>JBGSKZ010000506.1:0-1770 GCA_041741035.1 Treponematales bacterium | reverse complement strand
GACGAGGCCGCTGCGGCGGCCGCCAGGAAGGCGGAAGAGGAAGCCAGGGCCAAGGCGGAAGCCGAGGCTGAGGCGGCGAGGCGCAAGGCCCAGGCCGACGCCCTAGCCAAGGCCAGCGCAGATACGCGTGCCAAGATGGAGGCTATCAACGCGCTCGTTAAGCAGGGACGCGCCGATTCGGCCACCGGCCAGTATCAAAAGGCCAAGGGCTCCTTCGATCAGGCCACCGGCATGCTGCCGCCCGAGGAGCCGAAATTCGCGTCGCAAACCTGGTCTGAGATAGCCGACGGCTACTACGACGGCTACAAGCACGATCCCGCCAGCTCAGGGGGCGTTGAGTCGATTAAGCAGGCGCAGCGCGCTGCCCAGGAAGCCATACGGCTGGCCCCCACCGACCCCGCTACCGCGCGCCCCCACTATACCTTGAGCAAGATCTATAACGATTCCAAGCTGCCCGACCTCGCCCTTACCGAGCTTGAGCAGGCGGTGAAGCTCGACCCCAACGACTACCTCTACGCCTACGAGCTGGGCAAAGCCTACTTCAACGTGCGCAAGTACGAGGAAGCCCGGCGCGCCTTCGAATCGGTCACCACCAAGCTCAATCCCAAATACGAGCCGGCGTTCTTCAACCTCGGCATGACCTACCGCGCGCTCAACAACACGGGCTCCGCCCTCAGCGCCTTTAAGAAAGCGGCGGAGCTTAAGCCCGACTACGTAAACGCCCACGTGCAGGTGGGCATAGTATCGCGCCTGCGCAACGACCTGGCCGGCGCCGTAAACGCGCTCAATACGGCGCTCTCCTTCGACGCGGCCAACGTTACCGCCCTGCGCAACCTGGGCGAGGTATTCGTGGCCCAGAATAAGCTTAGCGACGCCGAGCGCTCCTTCGAGCGCGCCTTGGCCGTATCCTCCGACGCCGCCACCAACTATAACCTGGCCAAGGTGAAGTTCGATCTGGGCAAAGCGGCTGAAGCTCTGCCTTACGCCCGCAAGGCGGTGGAGCTGACGCCCTCGAATTCCCTCTACCATTTCCAGCTCGGCCTCTGCGCGGAGCAGACCGGCGACGTGGACCGCGCCGTCGTATCGTACGCCAAGGCAGCCGAGCTCGATAAAAAGGCCCTGGACCCGCGGGTAAACCTCGGCAAGCTCTACCTGGAATCGGGTTTCACCGATAAGGCCCTCACCGTCCTCGACGAAGCGTACAGGATAGATCCCAAGTCGCTCGAGGCTAACAATAACCTCGGCAAGGCCTACGGCCAGAAGAACCTGCACGACAAGAGCGTGTTCCACTACGAGCTCGCCCTGGCCCTCTCGCCGCGCGATACGACCATACGGCAGAACCTGGCCGGCGCGTACGTGCTGGTGAACGACTTCAATAAGGCGCGCGATTCCTATATTGAGATCATAAAGGTGGATCCCACGCTTTGGGAGGCGCAGCACGAGCTTGGTAAGGTATACCTGTCGCTGGGCGATCGGGCGGCGGCCAAAAAGACGCTCAGCGACCTCTTAGCCAAGAAGCCAGACTACGCCAAACGCGCCGAGGTGGACGACATACTCTCCAAGCTCTAGATCCGGAGGCGTCCTATACTAAGCGGCGCACGGCCTTGAAAAGATCCTCCCTGCTCAGCCGCAGCCAGATAGGGCGGCCATGGGGACAGTGAGGGTCGGGCAGCTCCAGCGCTTTTCGTATGAGGGCGCGGGCGGCCGTCTCGTCAAGCTCGTCGCCGTCCATGACGGCGGCGCGGCAGGCGGCGCGGGCGGCAGCCTCGC
>JBGSKZ010000505.1:0-11083 GCA_041741035.1 Treponematales bacterium | reverse complement strand
GGGCCAAGGCCGCTTTCGGCAAGGTAGCTATCCATCTTCAAAAAATCGGTGGGCCCGTACCAGGACACGATGGCCTTTACCGGACCGGGATAGGATAGCTTAGCGCTGTCCGGATCGTCCAGTATGGCCGCGTCAGTGCTTAGGGCCCCTCCCTGCCGCGAAGTCAGGCCAGCCATCACGGAAAGGTAAGCGCCAGCCGAACCTCCCCACAAGGCAATGCGCTCCGCGTCGAGCATATACGCCGAACCATTATTCTTCACCCAGCGTATGGCCGCCTTTACATCCCATATCGGCGCGGGGAATTTAGCTTCGCCGCTTAGGCGATAGTTGACGGATACCACCGCATAGCCTCGTTCTAGGCCGCGCAGCATTGGGTCCAGTTGCCTGTCCCGTTTATCGCACATCATCCACGCGCCGCCATGGATAGCCATAATTACCGGGAAGGGGCCGTCCCCCGCAGCGGGCAGATACAGGTCCAGCCGCTGAAAAGGCGAAGCCGCGCCATAAGGAAGGTCTAAGAATTTCCGCTCTATGGCGCCTATGTCGGCTTCGGGCAATACGAATATTCCGGCGCCGCCATCGGGCCTATTGTCCTCGTGCATATACCTATCCTTATTTTTGCGCCATGCGCTGAAGCACGATAGGCATCAATTCGCTTCCTATAAACAT
This sequence comes from Treponematales bacterium, assembly GCA_041741035.1. Taxonomy (GTDB): domain Bacteria; phylum Spirochaetota; class Spirochaetia; order Treponematales; family UBA12059; genus UBA5200. Next base: position 10,414 of record JBGSKZ010000505.1, on the reverse strand, counting down.
GCCGATGAGGCCGAGTAGGCCGCCCCAGCCATGGGGCACCGGTACCGGCAGTTTGAGGAGCCTGAAAATGATCCCGATGAGCAGGCCTACGCCGAGCGGCACCAGTATGTCCTTCATTCTATGTACCTCGGCTTTATGCGGCTTTGGAATTGTTTGCATGATGCCTGACCGTGCTTACCTTTTTCTGGTAAACGTCGAACCCGACCGCCGACAGCAGCACGAGGCCTTTTACGATATACTGGGCATAGGTTCCCATGCCTATCAATTGCATCCCGTTGCCTAGGACGCCCAAGATAAATACGCCGGTGACCAAGCCCCACATCTTACCTTCGCCCCCTTTGAAGGAAATGCCCCCAAGCACCGCGGCGGTTATGCAATTAAACTCGGTTCCCGGCCCCGTCGACGAGGCTGCCGAGCCTGACCTGGCAAAGAGGACCATGGCTGATATGGCGACGAAAAAGCCGCAGAGCCCGAAGACTATCAGCTTGACCATGTTCACGTTGACGCCGGCGAGCCTGGTCGCTTCCTCGTTGCCGCCTATGGCGTATATGTAGCGGCCAAGGTAGGTCTTATTGAGGATGAAGGACGCGAAACCCACCGTTAAAAGCATCAGGATTACGCTGAAGGGAATAAAGCCCAGGACATAGCCCTGGCCTATGAATTTAAAGGACGCCGGCAGATTGAGGATAACGCTCTGCCTGGACACGATATACGAGAGGCCCTGGAAAACCGTCATGGTTCCAAGGGTAACGATGAGCGGATGCACCTTGAGCTTTATCGCCGCTATGCCGTTGCCTAAGCCCAAGCCTATGCCAAGCGCGATACCCAAGGCCAAGGACGCCGGGAGCGGAATTCCGTACCACTTCATCATGGCCGCGGTGGCGACGCCTACGAGAGACATCTGATAGCCTATGGACAAATCCATGCCGCCGCTTATCATGACGAACGATAAGCCCACCGCCGCTATTATCACGTAGGACTGCTGGACGAAGATGTTGGTAAGGTTCTCGATAGTGAAGAAAAACGGCGATAGCGCCGCGAATAACACCAGTAGGCCTAGAAGCACGAATATGATCGCGTATTTCTTGAGGATCGAGGGTATCATCCCTAAGCTCCGTGCGCCGCTCATGCCGTTTCCTCCATGTCGGTGATTCCCGACGCTAGTTCAAGTATGCGTTTCTGCGAAAACTGCCGCCGCTCGAGTATGCCCATAAGGCGTCCCTCCGCGAGCACCGCTATGCGGTCGGACATCCCGAGCAGCTCTTCCATATCGGAACTGATCATGATGATCGCGTGGCCTTTGTCGGCCAGATCGGTCATGAGCTTGTAGATTTCCTGCCTGGCGCCTACGTCGATGCCGCGAGTCGGCTCGTCGAAGATGAGCAGCCTCGATTCAGTCGCCAGGGTCTTGGCCAGCACGACCTTCTGCTGATTCCCCCCGCTTAGGTTTTTCACCTTCTGCGCGAGAGACGGGGTCCTGATGCGCAAGAGCGCGGAAAAGCGTTCCGCAATTTCCTTCTCGCGCTTCAGGTCGACTATGCCATGCGTAGAAATATCCCGTACGGACGGAAACGATATGTTCCAGTCCACGCCCATCTCAAGGAAACAGCCCTCTTCCTTGCGATTTTCCGGGATAAGCCCTATGCCGCTTTTAATGGCATCTCGGGGCGAGCGTATGCGCAGCGCTTTCCCCTCCATTTCCAGCGAGCCGCCTTCCAGCTTTGCCGCGCCGTATACCAGCTTGGCCAGCTCGGTCCGTCCCGCCCCGACCAAACCCGCCAGGCCGAAGATCTCGCCTTTGCGGACGGAGAACGATATATCCTCGTCGCCATTGCCGCTGAGGTTTTTCGCTTCCAGCAGGGTGCCGGCCGGAGGATGGGCGCGCGCGGGATAGGATTCCTTTAGCTCGCGCCCCACCATGAGGTTTATCAATTCCCGCCTATCGGTATCCGCTACCGCCCGTGCGGCTACGAACGCGCCGTCCCGCAGTACGCTTATGCGGTCGGCTATATCGAAGAGCTCGTCTATGCGGTGCGATATATAGATGATCGATACGCCCTTATCCCTAAACATGCGTATGATCCTGAAGAGGCTGTCGACTTCGCTTACCGACAACGGCGCCGTGGGCTCGTCCATGATCAGTATGCGGGCGTTCTTGGACACGGCCTTGGCGATTTCGACGATCTGCTGCTGGGATGAGCTGAGGTCGCGTACTAGGCTTGCCGGATCAAGCTCTATGCCGAACTGATCGAATAGACCCTTGGCCCTCTTTTCCATGAGCTTGAAATCCACGAAGGCTCCCGTACGCTCGCCTAGGGCGATATTTTCGGCCGCGGAGAGGGAAGCCACGAGATTGAACTCCTGATAGATGACCTCCACCCCGTTGGACCTAGCTTCATGGGGGCTCAGCCGCCCATAGGCCTTGTCCCCGAAATGGATGCTCCCCGAATCGGGCTCCACCGCGCCGGCGATGATCTTGATGAGGGTGGATTTGCCCGCCCCGTTTTCTCCGAGCAGGGCATGGACCTCTCCGGGATAGAAATCCAGGCTCAAATCCTTGAGCGCGCTTACTCCCGGATATGTCTTGGTGATATTCTTGAGCGATACGATCGCGGCGCTGGCTTTCATTCCCATACTCCTAAACTCGGAAGCCGGCCCGTCTTTTTGCCCGGATAGGCCGGCTTTTACCTGAAGCCGCATGCGCGGCGCTGCCTTGAGGCTCGCGCCGTCGCCATGGGCTCATGAGCACTACTTAGCGGGGAATGCCTTAGTTATGCTGTCTTCGATGACCTTGCCATAACTCTGCTTGCCTTCAAACAAGTCCTTCAAAAGCATATACGTAGCCTGTTCAAGCGGCACCTGCTGCCCATTAATCTTCGGGCCTACTATCTGAATAGTCCCGCGGAAAACCGATTTGTCGCCCGCGGAATTATCAATAATCTCCTGTATAGGCGGCGACCAGTCCCCGGCGAATACCCCGAAGCGCGCCTTGTTCACGCCGACTTGCCCCATAATGTATTCGTTGACGCCAAGGCCGCCATCCGCGTTATAGCACAAGACGGCCACGGCATCGCTGTTCTGCTGCCACATATTTTCCATGATAGCCGTCGCGGCGGCGGTCGTCCTGGCTTCGGCCGTGGCTACCACCACGTTCGCCTTGCCCCAGGCGTTCATCTTGGACAGCATGCCGTCGGAACGCCGGGTCATGTCCACGGTCTCCGTGCATTTGAGCACGATTACCTTCTTTTTCGCGGCCGGAAGCCCGGTTGCGGTACCGTCGCTCGAATAGGTCTTTATGATCCAGTCTATGGCCATCTCGGCGATCATCTCGCCGCAATGGAATTGATTCATATTCATCATCACGTCGTAGTAGCTGGTGTCCGTTCCGGCCACCAATACCTTGATGCCTTGGCCCTGCGCCTTTTGAATGACCGCCTGCACGTTATTGGGATCTATGGGCATGATAGCGATTACCTTGACCTTCATCGCTATAAAGTTCTCGATCTGCTCGATCTGCTTCGCGCCGCTATTGCCCGCGTCGGCTATTTGAAGCCGCAGGCCGTCGGCATCCGCCAATTTTTTCACCTCGGTGGTAAGCCATCCGAGGAAGGGATTAGTGGTGTCCGGAATGCTGTAGCCGATGTCGATGCCGGCAGGCCTGCTTTCAGAGCTCCCCGCCGCGAAAGCCGCGCCGCCTAAGCATACCGCCAGAACGATAAACAACCCGATTGACTTCTTCATGGTGCCCTCCATTATGGTGCCTCCATACAAAGCTATGATTAATTGTGAATCGTGTCACAATTATCTCAAGTAGCAGCTGGTTCCCCGAAGCCTATGGCTCCCTGCGCAGCCTAGCCGTAGCCATAAGATTCGGGGAACTAATAAAAGATCAACGCAATGCACTATCCAAAAAAGCTATCACCTTAGCCACATTCTGCGCGGCCTCAAACTGGCTGCCGCCATGCCCGGCGCCCTCAAGGGCTTCGTACGCGACCTTGCCGCCGCCTAGTACCTTGGCGAGGGCTTGGGCGAAATCGATAGACTGGGTAATTGGAATATTCCGGTCGGCGGTTCCATGCTGAATGAAGAAAGGCGGATCGTCGCTGCTTATGTAGCTGCGGGGGCTGGCCGCTTCCACCAAAGGCTGCGCTTCTGGCGTGCCTATGACCTTACCGAGATACTTAGATTCGGCCGAGCTCGCGGCATTGGTCGGCCCCATTACGCCGCTCGTACCGAGCGCGCTGAACTCCGCGTCCATAGTCGAGAAGTATATTGGCCCGAACCAGTCCACGGCCGCCTGAACGCGATCGGATACCGACGCGTTTCCCAGCGCGGGGTCGGCCAGGGCCGATACGCCGCCCGACACGCCGGCCAAGGCAGATAGGCTGCCTCCCGCCGACCCTCCCCAGGTGGCGAAGCGCTGGGGATCGAGGCCATAGCGGGCCGCGTTAGCGCGCAAAAAGCGTATGGCTGCCTTGACGTCATTGATTTGAGCCGGCCAAATGGCCTCGGCGCTCAGTCGGTAATTGATAGAAGCGAGGGCATAGCCCTTTTTCACCGCCTCAAGCATAGGCCCGATCTGGCTGGATTTGGAGCCGCCTATAAAACCGCCCCCATGGATCTCTATAATCAGCGGAAATGGTCCGGTGCCCTCGTTCGGCACGTACAGATCCAGCTTTTGGGTCGATGAGAGCGAAGCGTAGGGAAGGTCGAGGTACTTTTTCTGTATCCACCCCGTATCGACGCTGGCCATAGCGCCCGCCGGCATGATGCGGCCGGCGGGGAGCTGGGGAGCCTGGGCAACCTTGGCTTCGTCGGCAAACAAGCCGCTTAATGAACCCAACGCGAAAAGGAAGATCAACGCCAAACTTCTTATGCCCATACGAGCTCCTTATGACGGTCTATATAATGTGACACGTGTCACTTGCTTGACTAAAGCATACCAGCAGTGAAGAATGCCGTCAAGGGAAAAATTACCATGCCTGAACGGAATACAGCGATCCCGGAATCCGCCGCCAGACGCCGCCCCACTAGCGCTGACGTGGCTCGCCTGGCCGGCGTTTCACGGACGCAGGTTTCTTATGTCCTCAACAACACCGGTAGCGCCCACGTAAGCGCCGACAAGCGCAGGCGCATCGTCGAGGCGGCCAAGGAACTGCGCTACGTTCCCCACCAGTCAGCCCAAGCCCTGCGTAGGGGCTATAGCAACGAGTTCTGCATGTTTTTCCCGGCCCCTTACACGGCCCGCATAAACGAGATCCTGGGCACCATCCATGAACGCGGCTTGACCCAGGATTGCGTGGCTACCCAATACTCGTTCAATTCCTATCGAGACCCCGCGCGCATGCTTGAAGCTTTCAATATGCTCATAGCCCGCCGGCCGCGCGGCCTGTTCTGCAGCCTCATGGACATAAGCGAACGGGAAATCAGGCTAGCCAGGGACAAAGGCATCAAGCACATACTCGTGCTGGACGTTGAGCCCCATGATGAATACACCACCCTCTATATCCCCGCCGAGCCGGTGGGTTACCTGGCCGCGCGGCAACTCCTCGGGCTGGGGCATAGGCGCATAGGCGTTATACGGCCTTCGGACCCTGTGCAGGCCAGGGCCTTCAGCCTGCGCCTCAAGGGCATGCGCAGGGCTATGGCCGAGCATGCCGGCGCTTCCTTGCAGGTGCTGGATTGGCCGGAAGAGAATATTCGCCCGACCCTGGAGTATGCCGAGCTTTTCGTGCGATCGCTGCCGCGGGGGAAAGAGCGCCCGACCGCGATTTATACCTATAGCGACGATTATGCCTATCCGCTTATGGCGCGGCTGCGGGAGCACGGCATCGAGGTACCCCGCGACATCGCGCTGATAGGGACCGACGACTTGCCCCATAGCGCCTTGTTCCAACCCGCCTTGAGCTCTATTCAGCTTGACGCGACGCCCTTAGGGGAGCGGGCGGTGGCCCTAATTAACGGCCTGATAAGCGGCGAGCGGCCCGAAACCCGATTCACCCTGGCCCCGGAACCGGTTTTCATCGAGCGGGAGTCGACGGGAAGCCCAAAACCGTGAGCCCCGGATACGGGCCTTGCTAAGCCCTTCAGGCCCCGCCGCCTCAACGCGCCTGATATTCTTCGGCCTCTCTTCTTTCCAAGCCCTGGCCATGTTCAGGCGTGGCATCTTTTATACCTTCCTCGCGGTCTATCTCAGGGCGAAGCTCGGCCTGTCGGTTACCGAGACGACCCTATTCGAGACCATACCCATGGTGCTCAACGTGCTGTTCCAGAATCTCGTGTGGGGAAGGCTTACCGACCGCCTTCAGAAGCGCCGCAGCCTGATAGTAGGCGGGGAAATACTGGCGGGGCTGGGCCACCTGGCCATGTGGTTCCTGCACGCCCGCGCCCCGGACGGCAGACAGGCCGGCTGGGCGATTATCGCGGCCCTGAGCGTCATCGAGATATTCTGGTCTATGTCCAATATAGGCTGGAGCGCCTACATAGCGGACGTCTATGGACCTAAGGAACGGAACGCCGTCCAAGGTAGATTGGCCGCCATAGGCGGCGGTGGCCGCATCCTCGGCGCCGTGCTCGGCGGCCTGCTATACGACGGCCTTAAGCTGATGTACCCGGGCTGGGGTTTCCGTTCCGGCGCCATCTTCTTCGTTGCCGCCGGCGTCATGTTCGTATCGGTGATACCCCTCCTCTTTATGCCCGAAGGCGGATCGGGGAAGGCGCCGGCGGCCGCGGCTTCGCCCGTGAACCGGGAACATGAAACGAAAAACGACTCTGGTTCCCCTTCGAGGCCCGGGCGGCTCAAGCCGTTCATCCTATTCCTCGCGGCCATGCTCCTTATCAATTCGGGCATCAACTCCGTCGGGGCTTTTCGCGGGCAGTTCATGGACCTGCCCGCGGGCTTCGCCGCCTCTCCCTCGCTCATCGCCCTGGCGAGCAACGTCGAGTCCCTCGCCATAATCGTATTCGGGCTCCTGGCCGGCCTCCTGGGCATGCGGCTGGGCGTCAAAAAACTCCTTATCGCGGGGGCGTGCGCAGGCTTCGTAGCGCTCATCCTGCATGCGGCCGCGCCTACGCTGAGCTGGGTATACGCGGCGGCGGCTTTCAAAGGGGCCGCCGACGCGAGCGTGGGCTCCTCCTCCTATGCCTTCGCGGCATCGCTCATACCGCCGGAGAAACGCGGCCGCTGGTTCGCGGCGTATAACGCCACCTTCTTCTTAAGCTGGGGAGTATCCGCAAGCTTCGTGACGGGCCCCCTCATAGACGGCCTTATCCGGAGCGGAACCGAAGAGGCGGCGGCTTATCGCGCGGGCTTCCTCTCCGCCGCGCTGCTCGTGGCGCTGGGGCTGGGGCTGCTCGTCGCCTTGTTCGCTGCTCTGGGAAGCGAAGCGACGCCGATATCGCGCGTCGGTGATACATAAGGATCGCCTAGCGCGGTTCTCTTTGATTCCATACTAGAGCCTCGTCAAACAGCTCCGTCGTCCTGAATTTCCGGTTAAACATAGTGAAGGGGTCGGCTCTGTCGGCCGGCTCGTATTCTATAAGCCCGAGACTGGAGCAGAACTGATCTATGAACATGATGCCGTAATCCATACAGATGAGTTTCAGCTCTATCGCCTCATCATCGTCCCTATTCCATGCCGGGTCAAAAGAGGGAAAAGCCCTGACGAACGAATCGTACACGTCCTCTTTGCTGACATAGGAACGGGCGGCATACTTCAGGAGCCAAAGGGAGAATAGCGCGGAATCCTGAATAAAGATTAACCCCTGGTGTTGGAATTCTTCGCGCATAAAAGCCAGCCAGTCATAGCCGTAGAGCAGAAAGTCGAACAGCTCCCGCCATATCGGCGCGGGATCGGACGCTTCCGCCAATTGCGCGCCGGCCGCCGTAAGTATGCTCATAGTCCCGTTTTCGCGTACATACCCATGGCCTACCAGAAAATCGTGGGCTGCCCGAAGCTCACGGAAGCGGTCCTCGGTCCTATTCTCCCGGCGGAAAAACTCGTCGGCATAGAATTTATCGCGAACTTCCGCGACCAGGGCAGTCTTATAGTTCCCCGTGGCGGTCAAGCCCAGCCCCTTAGCGCTTTGGCGATAACGCGCCAGCAAAAACACGACGATAGCGCAGAGGCGCGATGCTCCGGCTTGCCGCGGCAAGCTGTCTTTGGACAGGGCCACCACATCGGATATTTGGCCTAAGCCGTCCGCATGTAAAATTCGATACAGTTGCTCGCTGTTGAGGCCCAGGAAATCTTCTTTAGGCTTGAGATTCTCCTGGGAGCGGAATTGCTCAAAAAAAGCCTCAAGCTCTTTCGCGTCTCCGAATTGCCTACCCTGCATCGCTTCATGCAGGCGGTGGGATATCGCGGTCGCTGCATTGGGCTTGCCCAGGAACTCCATGTAACTGGGCGCGTCGGTATCGCCGCCCTCTTTCGAATCAAGGAAGTCCTGATAGCGCCGCAGGCCCAGCTCGTCTGAAAAAGCGCGAATGCTCTCTTCATCCAGGCGCGGCTCGCCGCCTCCGCAACAATGCTTATACTTCTTAGCGCTGCCGCAGGGGCAAGGGTCATTACGTCCCGGTTTCGTTCCCATAGATGGAGTATAAATCCATTTGATCAATCATGGAAGAATATGCCGCCCTCCTTCCAACGATCATGAGAGAAAACGCATCGATACAAGCACGACGCGGACGAAATTCGCTTTCCCAGGCCCTTGGCCGCAGGCTCTCAAAGATTTCAGAATCCGGCGCTCCAGGGACGCTTCGGCGGAAGGAAGCTAGCCTAGTCTGCCGTAAACGATGCTATACTAAGAATCCGATCCTAAAACCCGTGGAGTAGCCTATGTTAGAAGCTATTAGGGCCCTCATCCTCAATCAATTGACGGCAAGTCTCGACACGCTTCAGTACTGTATAGAAACCTGCCCGGATAACGAATGGCAGGAAGCTCATAAGGATGCGCCCTTCTCTCAAGTTGTCTTTCATGCGCTCTTCTACGCCGACTATTACCTCGGTCGGGATTCGATACCCTTCAAGGAACAGCCGTTCCATACAAGCCACAAGGACATCTTCAAAGATTATGAAGAAATGGAAGACAAAATTCCCGAGCATCGTTACGAGAAGTCTTTCTGCATGGACTACCTCGCCCACTGCATATCTAAGCTCAAAGCCACGGCCGAAGCGGAGACAGCAGCTAGCCTAGCCGGCGACTCCGGCATCGATTTCCGAAAGATCAGCCGGGCCGAGCTTTATGCCTATAACATGAGACATATCCAGCACCACGCGGCTCAACTGGGGCTTAGAATCCAGATGGTCACGGGCAAGGAAATGCCCTGGTTCAGCGGAGCGAATGCCTTTCCAAAATAGAAGCTACTAGCTTCAGCGCTGCTTGCCTTATGACTACTATTTTGGTAATCTTTATTCGAGGTACTGCATATGCCTACTTTTAAGAAGATTACCGTCTCTACCCTCGTCCATGCAAAGATCAGCCGAACATGGGAAGCGTTTACGTCGCCCGCTTCGATCGTACAGTGGAATTTTGCCTCCGAGGATTGGCATTGCCCGAGCGCGATCAATGATCTCAAAGCGGATGGAAGCTTTAATTACAGGATGGAAGCCAAGGACGGTAAAATCGGTTTCGACTTCTATGGCAAGTATACGAAGGTCATACCCCAAAATCATATTGAGTACGTCCTTGGGGACGAGCGGACAGTAAGCATTGAGTTTCGAGAACTAGGCGAGAAGACCGAAGTCATTGAATCATTCGACGCTGAGACTGAAAATCCGCTTGAGCTTCAGGAGCGAGGGTGGCAGGCCATTTTAGATAATTTTAAAAAGCATGCGGAAAACAGCCCGGCATCAAGCCAATAGAGAGAGGAATCTGACTTGAAATAGCCCCCGGATTAGAATGCGCGGTCGTTGATGGCTTTCTACCGGGTCCGGTTCCGATACGAATAAACTTGCGGCCAAAGGGAACGATAGAGCAAGGTCTGCTTGAAGCATACTCGGAGTGGCATAGGCTGGATAAGCAATAAAGCGTTCAGGTATTTTTCTGCATGGCGAAGCGCTTACTATCGGCCCAGCGACGTTAAAGCGGGATCTTTCTTTTTAGCTGACCGCAAGAAAGCGCTATCCGATCCATAGCATTCAGAAGAAGGAGACCCCGAACATGGGTAAACTGGTTTATTCCATGCCTTCATTTTCCCCGTTCTCGTTGGTCGCGGTAAGAGCTGGATTAGCATCGACAGCTTGAAAAACTTGAATCTAGTCGAGACGAAGCGGTTTGAGAATGGCGTCTTGATGGTTCACTATGAGACTAAGCTGTAACCAAAAAACAACAAAGCGTTAACCAGGCAATTCCCCAAGAAATAGGGTCTTTCGCGTTTTTTTTGGCTAGGATCAGCCATAAGCGAAATTTTCAT
>JBGSKZ010000504.1:0-30129 GCA_041741035.1 Treponematales bacterium | reverse complement strand
CCTTCAGGTCGATAATCCGCTTGGTGTAGTACTGATTAGAGAAGGTTCGCGTCGAATAGGTCTTGCCGCAGGCCTTGCAGCGGAAGCGCTGGACGGGTCCCACGACCAGGGTGTCGTGGAAGCCGAACTTGCGCCAATAGTTCCGATACTCTTTCCGGCTATCGTTGTGATGGATGCAGTGGGGATTGGGACAGAAGGGTGGCTCCATGGTGGGTACCTCCATGGAGCCAATACGCGCGCTCGCTACCCCTTGCTTGCGTTAGCAATAAGGTTCAGAGAACTAATTAAGGCTTGGCAAGGAAAGCCCGCAGGTCTTCAAGGAGGGCTTCAAGCGGCTTGAAACTTCCACAGGTCTTTGGCAGCGAGGACACGAAGAGCGGCCCGTAGCGTTTTTTTAAGAGGCGCACGTCTAGCACGGCTACGGCGCCGGTATCGTCGGAATGGCGTATGAGCCTGCCGAAGCCCTGTTTGAAACGTATCACCGCCTCGGGCAGGGACAGGTCCATGAAGGCATTGCCGCCCCTGCGCTCTATGGCCTCGGCGCGGGCCATCTGAACGGGATCCGTGGGCACCCTGAAGGGCAGCTTGGTAATGATGACGAGCTTGAGGGTATCGCCAGGCGCGTCCACGCCCTCCCAGAAAGAGTCGGTGGCGAAAAGCACGCTGGCGATGTCGCTTTTAAAACGGTCCAGGAGCCGGGAGCGCTCGTCGTCGCCCTGCTTGAAAGCGCTTATGCCCAGCGCGTCCAGGCGCGGCTTCACCGCCTCCCAGGCGGAGCGCAGGCTCGTATACGACGTGAAGAGCACCAGCGCGCGTCCCTCGGACGCTTCCACGAGCTTGCCGACGGCCTCGTTTATCCATTCCTGCCAATTCGGGGCGCTGGGGTCCGGCGCGTCGCTCGGCGCGCAGAGCAGGGCGTTGCGCTCGAAGGGAAAGGGCGAAGGGAAGTCCTGGCACAGAGCTCGATCGTCGGCCAGGTAGAGGCCCACGCGGCGCTTCCAGAACTCGAAGGAACCCGCCACCGCCAGCGTCGCCGACACGCATATGACGGCCCTATAGGGCTCGAATACGGCCTCGTTCATGCGCCCGCTTATATCGAGCGGCGTGATGCAGAGCCTGGCGAAGGCCTCTCCCTGCGCCGTCTTTCCGCGGTCGAGCCAGAAAACCTGATCGGGGCAGTCCTCGAAGCCGCGGAAGCGGGCGCAAATGCCCGCGATGTTGGACAGGCGCTTGAGGGCGAGCGCGGCCTCATGGACGGGCTGCTCCTGGGCCGCGTCCTCGGGCACGGCTTCGAGCGCTTCCTTAAGCAGATTCGCAAGGCTCAGGAGCGAGCGCTCGAGGACGCCCAGCGGATCGAGGAGCGCCTCCCTGAGGGCTTGGCTCGACTCTACCAGCCTGTAGTTCATGCCGCCCCCGATGAGGCCAAGGGCCGCGCGGTCCGCCGTTTCCATGGCCTCTCGCAGCGCGTCGGCGGCGTCGGGGAATTGCTTGAGCACGCCGGGCGGGAGGTTCTTGATGTTCTGTAGCCGCACCAGTATGCCGAACTTGCGCCCGCGGCGCTCCCGGTAGAGCCGGCCTAGCTGCTTGAATACGGAGAACTTGGCCAGCTCGTCGGAAAAGAAGCTCGTAGCGCTCGATTCTATGGCGTGCGCCTCGTCGAAGACGATAGCGTTGAAGGGCGGGAGCACCACGGCGTTCTCGTAGCCGGCCCCGGCTTGCCTGGCGGCCAGGTCGCTGAAGAGTATGTGGTGGTTGGCCACGAGTAGGTCGGCGTCGGCCGAGTCGCGCTTCAGCTTGAGCACGAAGCACTGATCGCGGTAGGAGCAGCGCATGTTGAGGCATTCGTCGGCTTCGGAGCATACCCTGCTCCAGAGCGCGTCGTCGGGCCAGAACGAGAGATCTGCGCGGTCGCCGGTCTGGGTGTTGAGGGACCAGGCCTCTATGCTGCGCAGGGGGTGGTCTTCGGCGGCGAAGAGGCCTTCCTCGTCCAGGGCTTCGCGAAGCCGGTTTATGCAGAGATAGTTGCCGCGGCCCTTTACGAGCACCGCTTTGAGCTTTTTCTTGAATATGGAGGCGACGAGCGGTATGTCCTTATCCATGAGCTGGCGCTGCAGGTTTATGGTAGCCGTGGATACCACGACGCGCTCCTGGTTGCGGGCGGCCCAGGCCATGGCCGGTATCAAATAGGCGAAGGACTTGCCCACGCCCGTGCCAGCCTCGGCGGCGAGCACGTAACCTTCGTTTAAGGCACGCGTCGCGCTGCGCACCAGCTGGAGCTGGCTTTCCCGCGCTTCATAGCCGGGCAGCCTGGCCGCCAGCTTGCCGCCCTTTTCCAAGAGTCCCGCCAGCTGGTCCTCGTTCAAGGCCAACAGGGCCCTGGCGCGCACCGGCTCCGCCACCACGTAGAGCTCGAGCACTTCATTGTCGACGATATAGGAGCCCACGCCGTTCTCCCCGGCGCGCGACGCTATGCCCAGGTCGGCGTCGCTGGGCGTAAGCTGTCCCGAAGGATGGTTGTGTATGAGCACGTCGCCGCGGTCCAGGTAGCCCGCTATGGCGGGCACGCTGGCCCTGGCGCCTCGGGCCGCTACGGCCAGCTCGCTCACGAGGCCCTTGGCGTCCAGCTTGCCGGCCACGAACACTTCGTTGCCCCCCGCGTCCTCGATGGCGTCGCGAAGGGCCTCTACGGCGTCGGGAGTGAAGCGCTCGAGGGCTTTCATGGCGGTACTCGCGCTCGCGGGGGCTTAGAGCCTGGCCAGCACGTCCATGATGAGGGCCTTAAGCTCGGCTTCCACCCGCTTGCCCACGGCCACCACTTCGTCGTGCGCGAGCGCTTCGTCGCTTATGCCGGCCGCCATATTGGTAACGCAGGAAAGCCCCATGACGCGCATGCCCAGGTAACGGGCCGCTATGGCCTCGGGCACCGTGGACATGCCCACGAGGTCCGCGCCCATGACGGCCGCCATGCGCACCTCGGCCGGCGTCTCGTAGGAGGGGCCGGTAAAGGCCGCGTATACGCCTTCCTTGAGCGGCCTCTTGGCGCAGGACTGCAGGAGCCCGCGCAATTCGGGCGTATAGGTGGTGCCCATGTCAAAGAAGCGCTCGCCCAGGGGCTTGCCGTCAGGGCCGGCAGGATTGGGCCCTATGAAGGGATTAGTGCCCATTAAGTTGATATGGTCCTTGATAATGACGAGCTCGCCGGGCTTGTAGGCCTTGTTCACGCCGCCCGCTGCGTTCGTCAGCATTATGGTGCGCACGCCTATGGCATGGAGCACGAAGATGGGCAGCACGACGTCGTCTATGCTGTGCCCCTCATAGTAATGGAAGCGGCCGGCCATGACGGCGTTCTTCTCCGACAGGCAGAGCATGCCCTTGTGCCCGTGTACCGTAGGCCTTGGGAACTCCGCTACGGAAGAGAAGGGCAACTCTTCGTAGCCGAGGCCGTCCACTATGCCCGAAAGGCCCGAGCCTAGCACCACGGCCGAGCCGGGGCGGTATTTTGCCGGTATAGAGGCGGCGGCGCGCGCTACGCGATCGGCGAATCCTGCTTTCATACGGGTACTCCTCTTGTGGCTTTGGAAGCGCTAGAGCATAGGGCCAGGCGACCCGGCTACGGCCGGCGCGGCTATGCTTTCCTTTGCTTAAACTAAATGCTAGTATACAGATACGATAGACGGCCCGCAAGCAAAGGCACTGAGGAATAGCCGGACAGTTGCCGATAATCGTATGAAAGCTATGAACGTAGGACAAAAGGCAACGCTGAGCTTACTCATCTCAACCCTCCTCGCCTCGGCCTTCGCCGTGCTGGCGTTCTCCGGCCTATTCAATATCATAGAGGACGATTTCTTCGACGCGCGGGTGCGCTCCAGCGTGGACTCTTCCCTGGACGCGCTGATCGGCTCCGCTAACGACTACCACACGGTCAACCTTGACCGCTTTGCCGCCCTTCTGGCAAAGGACTACGTAAAGCGGAGTTTCCTGCCTAACCAGAGCTCGGAAGACCTCTTCCAGCGGACCAGCGCCTTCGGCATACTCGCCGAGGAGACATCCGGCCTCTTAGGCGTGCGTTTTATCGACACGGAAGGCAAGCGCATCCATTACAGCAGCTTCCCCTCCGATACCCTGCGGGCGGAGCCCTTCAGGACTATATACCGGAATTATGGGGAAGGCGACGATGAAGCCTACGACCAGCTGGCCGTGGGCCAGTCTGCGGCGCCGCTCATAAGCTCCCTGCCGCCGCGCAGGGCCTACGCGTATCGCTTTCCCTTTACCGACAGTTTTGGCATATACCGCGGTACCGCGGTTTTTTACCTTTCGTATACGGGTATCATTGAGCATCTGGTGCGCGACAGGCGCATAGGCTTAGACGAAGCGCCGGTGCCCGTCGGCGCCGGCATAGTCTTCGGCATACCCTCGTGGTCGGACGCCGCGCTCATGGGGCGGCTTTCCGAACTCTGGTCCTCCGGCGTTGCCCTCGATCCCCTGCCGCTCGGCTCCTCGGGCGCGTCGGATAATTACATACTCTTTTCGCGGAACGGCATAGCCGGCCCGATTGGCCGCCTCGTGCCCGCCTCGTGGTTTCAATTTCCGCCCATATTGCGCTGGCTCCTGCTGGCGGCGTTCTATGTTACCTCTTATCTCCTTATTTTCCTGCTTCTCAACCTGAAGCAGGACCGCATGGCCGTGCTCAGCCATAGGATTAAGCACTTTCAGCTTTCCATGCTTGAGGAATACCTCGACAAAAAGGGCGAACTCGACAGCGATAGGCTCAAGCGCGAGCTTGAGGCGAGGCGGGGAGAGGTAAAGGATCGCATGCAGAAGGGGCTCGGCTCCTTCGCTAAGCGGCATGCCGAACAGGTTGACAGCCTCATAAACAAGGGCTGGGACGAGATCATAGCTATATTGGCCGGAAGGCCGGAGCGGGCCGAGGGCATGGACCTCGCCCGCATAGAATCCCTCCTGAAAGAAGCCTTGAGCAAGGGCAGCTTCGTTATCGGCGGCGCGGTAGCGCAAACAGGCGCGCCGCTCGCCCTGCCCAAGGCGCCAAGCTCAGGCGGCGCGCAGCCTCGCATCGCGCCGCGCCCCGCCCCGGCCGTCGAAGAAGCCGAGTCCGTCGAAGAGGCTGAGTCTGTCGAAGAGGTGGAGTCTGTCGAAGAGGTGGAGTCCGTCGAAGAGGCGGAGTCCGTGGAACAGGCGGAGTCCGTGGAAGCGGCGGAGTACGTCGAAGAGGCTGAATCCATCGAAGAGGCCGAGTCCGTAGAAGAGGCCGCCTCCGTGGAAAAGGCAGAGTCCGTAGAAGAGCTCGAGGAGTTCGAAGAACTTGAAGAGGCCGAGGCGGCTGAAGCGGATAAGGGAAACCAGTTCATTGAGAAGCCCTTCCAGCCCAGTGCCGCCGAAGCGCAGTCTACGCCGGAAGAGGCCGAAAGGGCCGAGGAGCTCGAGGAACTCGAAGAATTCGAGGAACTTGAAGAGTTCGAAGAGGCCATGGCCGGGACCGAGCCGGCGGCGGAACTTGAGTCGGCCACCGGGCTTGAAGAACTAGGCGAGGCGGAGTCCGTAGCCGAGCCCGAGCCGTCCGCTTTGGCGGAGCCCGGCACTGAGTACGCTGAGCCTGGGCGCCTGATTGAATCAAACCAAGAATTACGGGAAAGCCTTGAATCTGTAGAAGAGCTCGAAGAACTTGAAGAACTTGATGAGCTCGAAGAAATCGAAGAGCCGGCAGCCGCGCAAGTCTTAGCCCAAGCCGCTCCCTTAGACGCCGAAACGCCTCCGCTCCTGGCCGCCGAATCGGTCTCAGAGGAAGACCTTGAAGAGCTTGGCGGAGAGCTTGAGGCGGAAGAGGAAGTCTGGGGTAGCCTGTCCGCCGAAGCGCTCGCTTTGGCCTCGCAGGAAGAAGATGATCTGCCCATCATTCCCGAGAGCCTGGGCCTTGAACTGGTAGAGGAGACGAATCTTTCCGATATCATGGGCTACATGGACGCTAGGCCAATGGAGCAGCCGGTCGTCAATGACGAGCTTGAGCTGAGCGAGGAGCAGCGCGACCAGGCTCGACTCGAAGAGCTGGAGTTCGATGAAGCCCCCCTGGAGCCCATGGTGTTCGCGTCGCCCTTCGATGCCCTCGCGGACGGGGATCTGCATATACCGGCCGATAGCCAAATAGATATACAGCCCCTTGTCGCCCCGCCCGAAGCGCTGGCCTCCGCCGACCAGGACTTAACCCCGCAGCCGCGTCAGCCCGTCGCGCCGCTAGCCGAAGCGGCCCAGGCTCCCGCCGTTCAGGCGGAGCAGGAGGCGATAGAGGACGCCGAGGATATTGAGGCCTGCGAAGACGGCGGCCAGGATAGCCGACAGAATGGCGATGAATGCCTCGATGAAGCGGAATTTGAGCTTTTCCTAGAGTGCCTCGATTTATCGGGGCTCAATGGCTATAGAGACGAAGAAGGTTTCCTCGAGCTCGATGACGAGCACTACTTCGTGAGCCTTGGCGGCGTGGACGAGCTGGCGGTCAAGGCGGAAGAAGCCCTCGACGACGCCATAGAGCTCGATGAAGCCGGCGTGGCCCTGCTCTCGGACGAGGACAGGGAACGCATAGAAGAGCTTCAGGCGGCGGTTGAAGAAGACGACGGTTTGGCCGCGCTCGAGCTTGAGAGCCTTGACGGCATAGGCTACGTGGGCAGCTACCGGCCCGTGCGCAGGGCCGCCGCGCCGTATCGCTTTAGCGCCGAAGAGCTGATCGCCATCGAGGATGCGGAGCCCGCCGCCCTCCTGAGCCTTGAGGATGGACGGGAAGGCTCGGCGGTGATCGATTTGGTGGATGGCATCTTCGTGCTTAACCGCGAGGCTATCCATGGCGCAATCCCCGCCGATCCGGCCTTAAAGGCCCTGGCTGACGAGGTGATGAAGGGGCCCGTTGATAAACGCTAAGCGCTTGACAGCCTCCCTCGCCAGAGCCTAGGGTGATGCCTATGGACAAGCGCCGTTATCTGTTTATCATCAAGAGTTCGCCAAGCATTATTTTAAGCCCCTTCTCCGACGACTCCCTCTATAAGGGCCATGGCGATTGCAGTTTGTTAGGCCGCTATGGTACCGGCGATATGCCTTTAAATACCGAAGCGCTTCGGGGAGAGCTCAACAAGGCCATGGAGGCGGGGGCTAGGGAGTATTATGGCGCGAAGGGCTATTATATCCGCATCGTCCTGAGCGCCCTCATTTTCATTAGTATCTATCTTTTTACTTCCATCGTTATACGCGATCCCATACCACTGCTCGACGAGCTTCTCCTATCGGCCATCGCCGCGCTGCTCTATTATTTTTGGAGCGAACGCCGCGCCTTGCATTCGAATGCCCACACCGATGCCGTTCTGGCGCTACGGAAGGCGCTTGACCTTTCATTCTTCAAGGAAAGCAGAGTCGTCGATATTTTCGAGTCGCTTGCCGACGAAAGCCTCTCGCTCGGCCCCGCCTCCTTCTATAAGAAGCCGAGCCAGAAAACGCTGTTTTCCGCCGAGGAGCTGGAGGAGGCGGAAGCCCTGTGCGCGGCCCTGGCTCAGCGCTGGAGAAGCAAGGCCAGGGTAGCGGAACTTTATTCGCAGTCCAAGGCGGGCAGTACTTCGGCGCGGTCGCTGGACGCGCTGTATAAGCGTTTAGGCCCCATGGAGGCTTCCCTTGTGCTGGCCTACCTGAAAATGCTTGCCCTCGTGCAGGAGGGCGTCGCCGATGCCAAGGCTTAGGCGGCGCGGCTCGCTGCTCGCTATCGTTAAAGGAGTATCGCTCAGCCTCGGGGGAGTCGCCCTGGTGCTCCTGGCAGGCGTAGCCGCATCGTGGCCGCTCTGGTACATGGCCACCAAGCGGCCCGCGGCATATTTAGCGCTGTTGGCGGGGGGCATGCTCGCGCTCCTGCTTCGTTCGGCATATGGGCGAAAAAAGCGGGCTATACACGATGCGGCAGCGCGTTAATGCGGGCAAGCTCGTATCCAGGCTGGTCCTGGCCGGCCTAATCGCCGTCTTGTCCGTAGCGCTGGCGGAAGCGGAAAGCCAGAGCTATCCCCTCATACGGCGGCTCTCGCCTTCGGATCTGGTCTTTAAGCAGCACCAGGATGCCGTGGCCCAAGCTTATCGCGCGGAAAACGGGAATGGCAGCTACCCTGATCTCTTCTTTTGCCTCTGGCTGTCGCCTGGGGGCGAGGACCTGTTCTCCCTGGCGGCCCGCCTCTCCCTGCCCTACGAAAGCCTGGCAAGCCTGAATGGCTTTGCCAATCCATCCGCTATAGAAGCCAACACCCTCCTGCTCGTACCCTCCGTGCCGGGAATCTTCCTGCCCGAGCGGCCGCGCAACGATATCGACCTCATACTAATGGGCCGCCTCGCCTCCGAGCAGGCCGAGGCGCAGCGCGTAACGGTCCTGAGCGGCGCTAAATCGGAAAGCTTCAGCTTTTACCGCTCGGCGCGATTACAGAGTACCGAGCGCTCGTTTTTCCTCAATGTGGGCTTCCGCTCGCCTTTGCCCAAGGCGGTCTTATCCAGCATGTACGGGATGCGCAAGAGCCCCATAGACGGCCATGACCGCTTCCATCAGGGCATAGACCTGGCCGCGCCCATGGGCACCGAGGTCCTGGCGGCGCGCGCGGGCACCGTCGTGTCCATAGAGGAGGATACGGCCTTGGGCCTCATGCTCGTGCTGGAGCATGAAGGAGCCTGGCGCACGGTGTACGGCCACCTTTCAAAGGTATATGCCGAGTTGAATCAACGCGTACTATCAGGTACAATCATAGCCGCGGTGGGTTCTTCTGGGCTCTCTACCGGTCCGCATCTGCATTTTGAGATACGTATGGGCACGGCGCACAGGGATCCTTCCAGCCTTCTACCCGGAAAAGGGCCATGACACGTAAAAAGCTTCTAATGGTTTCCCTCTTTACGCTCCTTTTAACGTGGTCCTGGGCGGATGCGGTGCGTACCGTCGTGGCCGATACGGTAACGCTCGATCCTTCTCAGCCTGAAGGCCAGATCGTCAGCCTCCGCTATAATGAGGCCGTGGGCGTGCTTGTCCCTGAAGAAGCGCTCTTCATGGAAGGCGTCGAGCTGGAATTACGCATACCCCGCGAGCTCCAGGGCTCGGAGTCGTCGATAGCCTGGTCCCTCTATACCGGCATTATGCCCGCGCCCGGCGCCGGATATGATTATTCCGGCGAGCTTCTCAGTAACCAGATCTTGCCTTCCCGGGTCAGCATGACCCTTCGTATCCCCATGGTCAGTACCCACTCCATGCGTTCGAGCCCCTTTTACAGCCTCCTCCCGGCCATAGTAGGGCCAAAGCGCTACCCGCTCATGTTTAAGCTGTCGCCGGTGGGCAAGGGCCTTTCCCCCGCCATGGAAGCCGCGGTATTCAAACTGGTGATACGCCCCGTACTCAGCGACGAAGGCGGCATACGCCTCGTCTACGAGGGCGCGCAGGAAGATTTGGATTACGTCCTCTTCCTAGACGATAAGAAGCTAGACGCGTCGGCGCCGCTTATCGTGGCAAAGAAGGGCTTGAGGACGCTGCGCGTGAGCGCCGCGGGCTACAAGGAAGAAGTGCTGTCCATAGCGGTGGAGGCGGGAAAGATAAGCCGCGTCGCGCTAAGCTTGGTTCCCGACGCGCCGCGCCTCGTCATTTACGCGCCGCAGGGCGCTTCCATAAGCCTGAACGGCAAGGCCCTCCCCGCCGCGGAATGGGCCGGCATCAATCTCGAGCCCGGCGATTATACCGTAGTGTGCAAAATTGGCGATTATTCGGTAAGCAGGAAATTTTCCGCGCTCAGGGGTAAAGTGTACACGGTGGAACTTTCCGTTGAGCTGGACATACAGACGGCGCCTTAGCGCGGCCTACGGAGCGGACAGGGGGAAGGCATCATGGCGAGCATACTATCCTGGAACGTAAACGGCATACGCGCAGCGTCCCAAAAAGGGCTTTTCGAGTGGATGGCCGCCTCGGCCGCGGACGCTATATGCCTGCAGGAAACCAAGGCGGATCCTTCGCAGCTTACCAAGGATTTCTTTGAGATTAAGGCCGACGACGGAAGCCTGTACCGGCCCTACTGGTCCAGCGCCAAGCGCCGCGGCTATTCCGGCGTCGCCGTCTACGCGAAACGGGAGCCGCGCTCCCTCGCCCTGCTCGGCATAGACGAATTTGACGACGAGGGGCGCTACCTGGAAGCCGATATGGGCGACTATGTACTCATAAGCGCGTATTTCCCCAATTCGCAGGATGCCGGCGCGCGTATCGACTACAAGATACGCTATTGCGACGCGGTGCTGGCGCGCATGGACGCCCTGGTCGCGGCCAAGCGATCCATCGTGCTCTGCGGCGATTATAATATTGCCCATCAGCCTATAGACTTGGCGCACCCGAAGGCCAATGAAGGCAACCCCGGCTATCTGCCGGAGGAGCGGGCATGGATGGCGAAATTCCTCGGCGCCGGCTACGCAGACAGCTTCAGGCGGCACCATCCGGGCGAGACCGGCCAATATAGCTGGTGGAGTTACCGCATGCGCGCACGAGAGAAGAACGTAGGCTGGCGCATAGATTATTGTTGCGTAAACGAGGCATTCTGGCCCGCCGTGCGCGGCGCGTCCATTCAGAACGCCGTGCTCGGCTCCGATCACTGCCCCGTTAGCATAGAACTCGCTCTATAAGACCCGCAGGAGTACGCATGACGCTTAAATACAACGCACCTACCACACTCACCCTTACCCTCATCTGCGGCGTCGTGCTCCTCCTCGACATGATACTGCCGGGGCTCACCGAGAATTGGTTTTCCGTGCCCGGGCGGGGCGGCTTTGACCCGCGCTCCGCGCTCGATTACCTGCGCCTCTTCACCCATATACTCGGCCATGCCGACTTAAACCATTTTTTGTCGAACTTCGCGCTCATACTCCTGCTCGGCCCCATCCTGGAGAGCAATTACGGTTCCGGCGGCATGCTTATCATGATACTGATTACGGCCTTCGTTACCGGCGTCCTCAACGTGCTCGTCTTCAGCACGGGCCTCATGGGCGCGAGCGGCATCGTCTTCATGATGATCTTGCTCTCGTCCTTCACGAATTTCAACAAGGGCGAGCTTCCGCTCACCTTTATCCTAATCCTGCTCCTCTATCTCGGCCGAGAGCTTATTAATGCCTTCGCCAATAATAATATATCGGAGTTCGGGCATATCATCGGCGGGCTTTGCGGCAGCATTTTTGGCTATATTCGTCCCCATCGCCGCTAGGACTTCGCGTTAATCCCTCGCTAAATGTCTCTCCGTATCCCGTATCGCCCTTGCTTCCTTCCTGAGGGGCGCTATACTTTGAAGCGGGTAGGGGGATAGTATAAATGGCGGATATAAACGATCAAAATAAAGCATTTATTATAGACACCAATGTGCTCATACACTACCCGGAAGCCATTATGTCCTTTAAGGACAATGAAATACTTATACCGCTGCAAGTCCTGGAAGAGCTCGACAACCTGAAGACCTATCCCGATCAGCGCGGCAAGAGCGCCCGTGAGGCCATACGCTTCCTGGACAAGATATCGAAAAAAGGCAACTTGAACGATGGGGTGAAGCTGGAGAACGGTTCTGTCCTCCGCGTGTCGCTGGCCCAGCCTACGGTCATACCCGAGGGCTTTTCCACTGACAAGAACGACAACCGCATACTGCTTTGCGCCTACGAGCTCAAGCTCAGGGGGCGGCCCGTATTCTTCGTGTCTAAGGATATCAACGCGCGGGTAAAGGCCACAGCCTTGGGCATACGGGCCGTAGACTACGAGAAGCAGAAGGTCGACATCGCCTCGCTCTATCAGGGCGTTCAGGAACTGGACGTGCCCGGCGATACCTTGGCGGCGCTTGAAGGCAACGGCGAATTGGCCTGGAAAGACCATTTGAGGCCCAATGAGTTCGTCATACTCAGGAGCGGCTCGAAAGAGAGCTTGGGGCGCTGGAACGCGGAGCTGAATCTGCTCAAGTCCGTGCAGCCTGAGCTTGGCTCCGTATCCGGCATTACGCCCTTTAATACCCGTCAGCGCGTCGCCCTTGAGCTCCTGCTCGACGATGGGCTCGCCCTAGTTACCCTGGTTGGCAAGGCGGGCACGGGAAAGACCCTCCTCGCCATAGCGGCCGGGCTGCGCAAGGTAATCGACGAGAAAAAGTACAGCAGGATGCTGGTGTCCCGCCCCGTTGTACCCCTGGGCAAGGATATCGGTTATCTTCCCGGGGAGAAAAGCGCCAAGATGTCCAATTGGATGCAGCCGATTTTCGATAACCTGGAGTTCATACTCGGCGTCCACAAGCGCGACAAGATCAAGAACGCCGATCAGCTCGTAAAAGACAAGCTGATCGAGATAGAAGCGCTCTCGTATATACGCGGCCGCTCGCTTCCCAACCAGTTTATAGTCATAGACGAGGCGCAGAACCTTACCCCGCACGAAATCAAGACCATCGTGTCCCGGGCCGGCGAAGGCTCCAAAGTGATACTCACGGGAGACCCCGACCAGATAGACAATATGTATCTGGACGCCAATTCCAATGGCCTGTCATACCTGGTGGACCGCTTTAAGGGCCAGAAAATTTACGGCCATGTCACGCTGCAAAAGACGGAACGCAGCCCGCTCGCCGAATTGGCGGCGAGTCTCCTGTGAGCCCGGTATGAAACTGGATTTTTGCAAGTCCTGTGGCAGAATAGTCTTGCGGGGCTTCAGCTTTTGTCCCTATTGCGGCATGGGTCTCCATGGCGGCCCCGACTTCGAGGAGGCTCTGGACGGCTCGTTCACGAGCATCGAGGAAGGCCTGGGCGATCAGCGCGACCGCAGGATACGGCAATTGCTCAAAGAGCTTTCCGCCCTTGAGGTGGATATGGACGAGATACTTCACAGCAATGCCTGAGTCTTTTCCGGCATGGCGGCTTTTCATGTACGCCCCCGCCTGTGTACAATGGCCTAAAAGGAGCATATACCCATGTACGGAGCGCTACAGCAAGAGTTAAAGGGACGTTTACAGCAGATACGGGCAGACGGGCTCTATAAGCAGGAACGCGTTATTACCAGTCCTCAGGGAGCCCTCATCTCGGTGAAAAGCGGCAAAGAGGTCGTGAACTTCTGCGCTAACAACTACCTGGGGCTGGCTAACGAGCCGTCCATCCGCGAGGCCGCCAAGAGCGCCCTGGATCAATGGGGCTACGGCCTCTCGAGCGTTCGCTTCATCTGCGGCACCCAATCGCCCCACAAGCAGCTTGAGGATGCCGTCAGCCGCTTCCTCGGCATGGAAGACACCATACTCTTCTCGTCGTGCTTCGACGCCAATGGCGGCGTATTCGAGGCCTTGCTCGACGCCGAATGCGCGGTAATCACCGATAGCCTTAACCACGCCTCCATAATCGACGGCATACGGCTATGCAAAGCCGAGCGTTATATCTTTGAGCATAATAATTTCGTCGACCTCGAGGAGAAGCTCAAGGCGGCCGCGGGAAAAAAGATACGCCTCGTGGCTACCGACGGCGTATTCTCCATGGACGGCGATATAGCCGACCTCAACGCTATATGCGACTTGGCCGATCGCTACGACGCGCTCGTGCTCGTTGATGACAGCCATGCCACCGGCTTCATAGGCAAGACCGGCAGGGGCACGCATGAGCACTGCGGCGTCATGGGCCGCGTGGATATAATCACCACGACCTTCGGCAAGGCCTTAGGCGGCGCTTCGGGCGGCTGCGTCTCGGCCCGGGCGGAAATAGTGGAGTATCTTCGGCAGAAAGCCCGGCCCTACCTCTTCTCCAACAGCGTGGCGCCCTCTATCGTGGCTGGCACCCTCCGTACCCTTGAGCTGCTCTCCGGGTCCACGGCCCTGCGCGATCGCCTTGAAACCAATACCAGGCGCTTCAGGGCGGGCATGGCCAAAGCCGGCCTGGATATACGGCCAGGCGTGCATCCCATTACCCCGGTAATGCTTTATGACGAAAAATTGGCCCATGCCATGGCCGATAGGCTGTTGGATGAAGGCATTTATGTGATAGGCTTTAGTTTCCCCGTCGTGCCTCGAGGCAAGGCCAGGATACGCGTGCAGATATCGGCCGCCCACAGCGATGGGCAGATTGACCTGGCGATAGCGGCTTTTGAGAAGGTTGGCCGCGAGCTTGGCGCAATACGATAGAAAACGCGAGCAAGGAGCGTCGCACCGTGAAGAGCAAGAATGCGCTGCTGATAGTCGGCATAGTAGGGGCGTTTATGGTGCTTGCCGCCCTGGGCTTTATCGCCCTCGCGGTAGGCAACTCGAGAAGCACGAAATCCAATCTGCTTACGCAATATTTCCGCGCTCTCTCCTCGCAGAACGCGGAGCTGATCGACGACCTTACGACGGGAAGCTTCGATTCCGACCTGCCCATAGACGGGCTGTCCCCGAAGGCGTATAGGCTTTATTCGTTTTCAGACGCATCCGACGATGAGCTACAGCGCTTCGCCCTCGTGATCACCAAGGCGGACGGCGCTGAGCTCATATACCTTGCGGACGTAGTGTATGAGACGAAGGGCTTAAAAACCTCGATAAGCGCTATACGGCTGGTACAAAAAGGCACGCGCCTCAAGGAATAGCCTTGAAGCGCGGCGGCGCGGAGGCTTCCCCGGGCATGCCCCGCGGAGGCCTTTTTTTATCGCAGCTTCCTGAACGAGGCTACCCGCGGGGACACATTGAGCGTTAGGCCGTCCCGGTCGCCCCGCGCGAGCATGCGGTAGCCCAAGCCCGCTATCATGGCGCCGTTATCGCCGCAGAGCGAAAGCGGAGGGAAGTGTACCTCGAGCCCTTTTTTGGCGGCCAAGGTCTCCCTCAGGTAGCTGTTCGCGGCCACGCCGCCGCCGGCGACGATACGGCGTATGCCGCTGTCGTCGGCGGACTTGAAGAGCCGGCTGAGCAGCAGGTCTATGGCGGCCTTCTCGAACGCCGCGGCTATGTTTTCGTCGCTCTTCGCGAACTGAGGCTTCCAAAATTGGTCCAGCTGGCGTATGGCCGCGGTCTTCAAGCCGGAGTAGGATACGTCGTAGCTATGCTCGCCCTTGTCCAGCTTGGGAGAGGGGAAGCCGCAGGCGCGCGGGTCGCCGCGCCTCGCCAGTTTGTCTATGGCCAAGCCGCCCGGATAACCGAAGCCGTAGTGCTTGGCCACCTTGTCGAAGGCCTCGCCCACGGCGTCGTCTATGGTCGTGCCCATGACCCCGATGTCGTCGAAGCCGTCCGCCCGGCAAATGAGGGTATGTCCGCCGGACACGATGAGGCCGATGAAGGGGTAGGGTATATCCTCGTAGAGCAGCGGAGCGTAGAGATGTGCCAGTATGTGGTTTACTCCCACGAGGGGCAGGCCGCGGGACCAGGCTAGCGCCTTGGCGAACGATAGCCCCACGAGCAGCGATCCGGCCAGGCCCGGCTTAATCGTCACGGCTACACCGTCTATGCCATCGAGGCCGAGGCCCGCCTCGGCCAGGGCCTGCGCCACGACATCCTGTATCCATTCGACGTGGAGCCGCGAGGCTATTTCCGGCACGACGCCGTCATAAACCGCATGCCTCGCTATCTGGGTGGCCACGACGTTGGAGAGTATGCGCCTGCCGTCCTCCACGACGGCCGCGGCGCACTCGTCGCAGGACGACTCAATCCCCAGTATCGTCATCGTCCATGTCCATCATGAAGCGCGATATGGTGGAAAGGGAAAAACCCCGCTCTATGAGCCCGGGGTAGAGATCGGTGAGCGTCTGGGCAAGCTCTGAAGACCATACATGACCTATCATTACCGCGTATCCGCGCTTCTCGGCTACCTTGAGGCCCTCGTTCACATACTTGATGATGGAATCCCTATCAGGGCTATTGTCTAAAAACACTGTACGCTCCCACGTGGGTAGTTTCATAAGCGCGGCTACGGAGTGAACCACGGAATCGCCTATGGTTAAGGAATCTAAGAAATAAAGGCCGGCTCGTCGAGCCTCATCAAGCACTATCGACATACTGCGCACGTCGCTGGTCGCTTTCGAGCCCATATGGTTATTCATGCCCGCCGCGCCGGGCATTTCGGCCAGGTTGGCGCGCAGTATAGCACGTATTTGATCCTCGCTCATATCCGTGCCTATGGCCCCAGGCCCGGGATCGAGCCCGTTCAGCGCTTCCATGGGCTGGTGTAGCAGCAATTCCTTGCCCGCCGCCCTTGCCATGGCCGCCGCCTGCCGGCTGTGCGGGAGTCCAGGCAAAACCGCTATGCTGAGGGGGCCGGGAAATTTTAGGAAGGCCTCTAGCTGGTAAGTATTATGGCCGGCGTCGTCGATGACGAAGATGAGCACGCCCTTAGGCTTGGCCTTCTCATGACCTGGCGTCTCTATGGGCCTCATGGCCGCGGGCTGCTCGACGGAAGGCTTTATGGAAGGCTTTATAGAAGCAGCCGACCCGTCTCCGGATGAAGGATACAGGGTGGATGCGGGCTTTTCCGTCCCCGGCTCCGCTGCCTGGCCCTGCGGGCGGTCCTCTGGGCGCGCGGCTATGGTGTCGATGACTTGGGCCGCATCGCGCGCGTTAGCGGCCGGTAAGGTCCGCATAGTCGTCAAAGCCAACGCCAATGCGCCAAAAACCATAAAGGCGCTTATGAAGAGGGCAGTAGGGTTGTTCTTGGATCGCTTGACCCCATGCCTTCGCCGCGTTGCCATGAGGCTAAACTATACGATGGAGGGCCCTCTTAAAGCAAGCTGATGCCCGGTAGCCGGCTTAGGCGCTACCCATGTAGCTTTGAAATTCTATGGTGCGCTCGCGGAGCTTGCGAAGGGCCCGCTTCTCGATTTGACGCACCGTTTCAGCGGATATGCCCATATTCTGGCCGATAACCTTGAGCGTGCTCTTGCGCGCGCCAAAAAACTCAAAGCGGTACATAAGCACGGTGCGCTCGCGCTCCATAAGCTCTTCCAGCATGCTTATCGTATGCTCCTGGTCGCATTGACGCTGCAGCTGGGCGTCGGGGCTGTAGGTCCTGTCCTCGAATATGTCTATGACGCTGCCGCCCTCTTCCTCGTCCTTTTCGGTTTCCAGCGGCATGATAGCGCCGGACATCTCGAGCGCCTCGCGCACGGCGCGCTCCTTTATGCCAAGCTCTTTTGCCACTTCTTCATAGCTGGGCTCCCGGGACAGGATTTGCGAGAGGACGCCATGCGCACGGTGTATGCGGCGTATAAGCTCTTCCTTGCGGTGTGGAAGGCGTATGGCCCGGCGGGAATTGACCAGCGAGCGGGTTACGGCCTGCTTTATCCACCAGGACGCGTAGGTTGAAAAGCGAACGTTCTTCCGGTAATCGAAGCGTTCGGCCGCTTTTATGAGACCCATATTTCCCTCTTGTATCAAATCGATGAGGGCTACGTCGAAATTGGCGAAAGCGCGTGCTATCTTAATAACAAGGCGCAGGTTGGCTTCTATGAGCCGCGATCGCGCGCTATCGTCGCCGGCTTGTATGCGCATGGAGAGCTCACGCTCTTCTTCGGCGCTTAAAAGCCGGATGCGCTTTACGTTGTCATAGTAAGACTTGAGGCTGTCGTCACTCATGATGTTCTGGCTTCGTCCTTGCATAGCTATCACCTCTACATATACTACTATGCAATGTCCATGCCAAATTGAGTTGGATCTGGTTGTAATTATCTAATTGCTTCCTTGGAAAAGATTTACTTTAACAGGATTACGCGGACTCTATAGGTATAGCCAGGATAGTATCTTTTATTCTACAAAACCGTGTTATTGCTGTATGAAAAATAATAAAAAAAGCGCCCCGAGAAGGGCGCTTTCACGCTTTGCTGACAGTTTAGTTCGCCAGCGGGCTTTCTATCTGCGCTTTCTGCGCGCTCGGGCTGTTTTGCGCGGGCCTATATTCGCGAATGAAGGTGAAGATGGCCAAAAGCGTTATGATGGCCACGACTAGCTTTCTCATTGAACCTCCAAAGTCCCCCGCATGATACAAGGCGCGAGCTCTTTTGGCAAGAAGACGATCGCGCATACCTGCATATTTTACCTTATTTACCCAGCATCTTGAGCGGGTCCATACCGATACCATTCTTGAATAGGCCGAAATGCAGATGCGTACCCGTACTGTATCCCGTGGAGCCTACGAGCCCAACGGCAGAGCCTTGGCTGACGCTTTGCCCGGCTCGCACGCTTATTTTATTCAGATGGGCGTACAGGGTCTGATACGAATCCGCGTGGCTGAGAATAACGAAATTTCCGAATACGGCGCTATAGCCGGTTTCCGCTACCCTGCCGTCCATGGCGGCCTTGGCCGGCGTGTTGGCGGGAACGACTATATCGAGCCCGTTATGGAATTGACGGACGCCGGTAAAGGGATTGGCCCGATAGCCGAAATACGAGCTTAAACGGCCGCGAACCGGCCAGGATATCAAAGTACCGAGAACTTTTCTAAGGTCATAGCTGGCGAGCCTGGCTCCGGGTAAAAACAGGCTTTGGCCGGGGTTTATCGTTTGCGTCGTTAAGTCGTTGGCGTCTATGATATCGATGATGGATAGGCCCGCGCCGGAAGCGATACCGGAGAGGTTTTCTCCCTTTCTCACGGTATGGATGATTCCGTCGATGTTGGGAATTTTCAGCACGGCCCCGGCCTGTATGCGGCGCGCGTTGCTAATGTTGTTCAGGCTGATAATCGTATCCATGCGCACGTTAAAGCGGCGCGCTATCTGATCCAAGGTGTCATTCTTAGCCACCGAGTAGTTGCTGAACGATACGGTCAGGGGCAGGGCCGGCATGGCGGCGCTTTCTTCGGATAAATCCTGGCGCCCGGATAGGCTATCGAGTATAAGTTCTATGGAATCCCGCTCCTGCGGCAGGGTGAAGCCCCTCAGATCGGGCGGCGCTTCCCAGGACAGGATGAGGGCCACGGCTAACGCGCTAGCCATCAAGCTCGCCAAGACTATGACGAGGGTTTTTAGGGCGCCTGCGCTAAGCCTCGGCGGGCCCGCCCTGAGCGCCGCGCCCAGGGGCTCAACGAAGAGCGATATTTCTCCGGCCAAGGAGTCTGATACGCTTATGCCGGCTTGAGGCCTCGGAAGGGCCTGAGGAGTATCATAGAAGAGGCGAATGCCCTCGGCCGCTTGCGCGCCTTTAGCCCGAAAGCGCGGAGCACGGGCGCGGTCGGAAAGGACGGTATCCCGTCGGCGGAGCCCTTCGCCTAAGCCCTGAGCGAGCCCCGTGAAGCCGCTGAAGGCGAAAAAGGCTTTTGATCCGGGATCCCTGGCTGAAGGCGCGGCTTTGCGGCGATGCTTGATAGTCTGTTCTCCGATGACGCTTTCCATGTCCATACGCTACAATATCGGAGAGATTGGCGTTTCTGTTTAGGAACACTCCCTTTGATTCGAGGAGCTTTATCCTTCAATGCGCGCTAAACGACTGGTATCGCCCTTGCCGATTATACTCGCCGCCCTCGCTCTAGCCTCGCTAATGCGCGCCTTCGTCGTAGATCTTTCCATCGTGCGCGGTGACTCCATGGCGCCGACCGCGGCCAATGGAAACATCGCGCTCATACTCCGCTGCGCGTACGGTATACCAAGGCCCTTTAGGAAGGGATACCTGTGGCTATGGCAAGACCCGCTGCCCGGCGATCTCGTCGTCGCGAAGACGAATGGCGGGAAAGAGCTTCGCGCCGTTAAGCGGGTGTTCGACGTGGGGCCGGCGTATCTCCGGGTAGAGGAGGGTGTACTCTATGCCCGGGGAGGGGCGCTCAAGCTGAGCGTTGAAGAGCTGAGCAGCCTCCGCCTGCGATACTACCTGGAGCCGGGCTCGGTATTCCTTCTCGGGGATAATGCCGGATTTTCCTATGATTCAAGGAATTATGGAGCAATACCGATTGAGAATATACAGGGAAAGGTGTTACTCTTTATTCCGAACCCTTTGCAGGCCATGGGACTGTTGAAGCGCTAGTCGAGGTATAGGCGAGACTTGGAAAAGCGATTTTTGCGGCACTACGTAGTCATAACCCTTCTCGGCCTACTGGCCGCCCTAGCGCTGTGTACCTATGGTTCGCTGGCGCTTAGCCCCACGTCGGGCGCAGCTAGCGCCAATTCGGTCGTGGCTGTACGAGGCTCGATCTACGACCGCGAAGGCCGCCTCCTCGCCGTGGACACCGATCTGTACGACCTTTCCGGCTGGCGGCCGAGCCTAGACCAGCGTCGCATCGGGCTCTATGGCGAGCTTATGGCCGAAGCCCTGGGCGGCGAGCCTTCCGTATACCTCGAGCGGCTTAGCGGAGAAGACGGCGATTTCTTCTTTCTCGAGCGCCGTATATCGGGCGAGGCCGCCCGTACCCTCGGCGCCGCCCTGGAGGAACGCTCCCTGCCCGGCTTGCGCTTTGACCGGGTGGCGGGAAGAGTCTATCCTGAGAAAGACCTGGCCGCCCACCTGGTAGGCTTCGTGGGCACGGAGAACAAGGGCCTCGCGGGGGCCGAATCCGCGTATGAAAAGGAATTGGCCGCCGATCCGGCAAGCGCGAGCGGCGGCTACGCCTATGGCAATTCCGTGTTTTTAACCATAGACGCCGATCTGCAATTCAGGCTGGAAGAGCTTTGCGGCTCCGCTCTGGATACCCATAAGGCGGAGGCGGTGGTCATGGTGGCCATGCACGCGCGCACGGGCGAAGTCGTGGCTTACGTGTCGCTGCCGGACTTCGATCCCAACGAATTCCTGGCGGCGGAGCGCGATACCTGGCTCGATAGGGTAGCCATTTACGCGTACGAGCCCGGCTCGGTATTCAAGGTCTTCACGATGGGCGCCGTCATGACCCTGGGCGGGATCGACGAAAAATCCTCATTCGTATGCGATGGAGCGTACGAGCGAATCACGGGTTCCGGCGAAGAGATAGTCATAAAGTGCCTGGGCGACCATGGCGTCGTCGACCTGAGCAAGATACTCGAATACTCGTGCAATTCCGGGGCCGGCCAGGCTTCGGATACGGTAAGCGCTCTCGATTTCTACGCGAAGCTCAGGGAGTTCGGCTTCGGCGAGCGCTCGGGTGCGGACTTGTCGGGCGAGAGCCCGGGGCTGTTGCGGGCGCCCGCGCTCTGGTCGGCCCGCAGCAAGCCTACGATAGCCATGGGCCAGGAAGTGCTCGTGACGGCCGTACAGATGGCGGCGGCGGCTACCCCCTTGGCCAACGGAGGCATACTGTTGCGTCCGCGCACCCTCGCGCGCATCGTGGACTCGGGCGGCGCCCCGGTATTGAGCTCGGAGCCCATACCCATACGCCGCGTGCTGGATGAGCGGAGCGCTAAAGCCGTGCTTGATGCCATGGAGGCATCGGTACTCGATTCGGGCACTGGCAAAAGGGCGCGTATAGAAGACCTTCGCATGTCGGTAAAGACCGGCACCGCGCAGATGATAGACCCCCTTACGCGGCGCTATTCGGAAAAGGATTTCATAGCCAGCACGCTCGCGCTCTTCCCCAGCGAAGCCCCCGAATATATCGTGTACGCGGCTATCATCAAGCCCATGGGCGAATCCATCTATGGCGGGCGCATAGCGGCGCCGCTGGTAAAGGATGCCGCGAATATCATCGCTGACCTCTACGGCACCGCGCGCAGCAATGCCCCGAGCGCCGTCCATGACGGCCGTATAGTCCTGCCCGCGCTGGGAGCCGCCGCCATAGGGGCGCGCATGCCCGATCTGCGCGGCCTGCCCAAGCGGCTCCTAAGCCCTCTCCTGGAACGCAGCGATATAGTCGTTGAAATCGAGGGAGACGGCTGGGTGGTGGAGCAATATCCCCTGCCCGGCGAGGCGGTGGAGCCCGGTTCGACGGTAAGGCTCATACTGCGATGAGCCTGCTCGAAGAAAATCTCGGCCTTGCCCGCGGGCGCTTTCCCTACGTGGATGGCTTTCTCAGCGCGGCGGCGCCCGCAGGCGCGGACGGGGAGGGGCGCGGGCATCCCGGCGTGGAGCGAGCCCTTTCCCGTTCAGGGCTGCCTACCGGCCGTATGGGCGGGGCTTGGCTGCATTCGCGCTACGATCCTGAGGCCGAGGCCCGGCTTGCCGCGGAGGAAGCCCTTTCCTTAGGCGCGGAGCTGGTGCTGCTCGCGGGCTTAGGCTTTGGCTACGCGGCCGAAGCCCTGCTACGCGCGGGCGCGGTCGTGCTCGCCTTGGAACCGAATCCGGACTGCCTCCGCGCCTGCCTCGAGGCCCGAGGGCTTACGCCCCTGCTTTCCAACGAGCGCTTCTTCCTCGTTACCGGCATAGACGGCGAACTCGCTTCATCCTGGATAGAGCGGCTCGATCCCCGCTCGCTCGCGTATATGGTAACGCCGGCGTATAAGGAGCCCTATAGCGAGGAACTGCGCGGCCTGCGCCTGGTCGTGGATAAATTCCAGGAAAAGGACCGCATCAACGAGGCTACGCTTAAGCGTTTCGGCCGCCGCTGGGTGAAGAACCTAGCCCGTAACGCGGACAAAATCGTGCGCCTTCCCGGCATTGCTCGCCTCCGGGGCCTGGCACAGGGCTTTCCCGCTACCATCCTGGCCGCGGGGCCTTCGCTCGACGAGCTGCTGCCCGCGCTCAAGGAGCTCCGCGAGCGCTCGCTTATCGTATGCGTGGACACCGCGCTGCGCTCGGCCCTCAGGGCGGGCGTAGCGCCCGATTTTGTCGTGGTCGTAGACCCGCAGTACTGGAACGCGCGGCATCTGGACCGCTGCGCGTCCCCTAAATCCATACTGGTAAGCGAGGCGGCCGTATGGCCGAGCGTGTTCCGGCTGCCTTTCCGGGCGCGCTATCTCTGTTCGTCGCTCTATCCGCTGGGGCGCTATCTCGAAGAGCGCGCCGGCGCCTTGAAGGGCTCCCTGGGCGCGGGAGGATCGGTATCGACGAGCGCCTGGGACTTCGCCCGCATCCTCGGCTGCGCGCCGCTCTACCTTGCCGGCCTGGACCTTGGCTTCCCGGGCGGCAAGACCCACGCGAACGCGAGCCTTTTTGAGCAGCGCTCTCTCGCCGAGGGGACGAGGCTGTCGCCGAGCTCCCTGGCCTCGTTCGGCGCCATGCGCGGCGGGCAACCCTACCTAAGCGTCGCCAACGACGGCACGGCGCTCGTGAGCGACCGGCGCCTGTCGCTCTACGCGTGGTGGTTCAGCGCCAAGGCCGCTCAGTATCCCAACACGGCGAGCTACACGCTCTCAAGAGGCGGGCTGGCCATACCCGGCATCCCGCTCCGCGGCCTCGACGAAATCCTCGCGCTGCCGGCCGTGCGCGAAGAGCTCGATGCTAGAATAGGTAGGGAATTGGAAGCGAGCGCCTTGCTGGAAAGCGGGGCGGCGCGCGGAGGCACGGACATGGCCGCGCTCAAGGCCGAGCTCTGCCTCGAGCTTAGGCAGATAGAGGAAAACGCAGCGCGGGGCTTGGACTTAGTGGCGGGCGCCCGGCAAGCCAGCGGAGCCGAGCTGAGCGCTTTACTCGACGAGCTTGGCTCGATCGACGCTTTTTTGCTGGGGAGCAAGGCCAAAGATATCGTAGGCTTCCTCTTCCCCTCGCTTGAGGAGCTCCTTGGAGGCCGCGTGCGGGACTTTGTCGACAGCCTCGATAAATCCGCTCGGCTCTACCAGGAGATAGCGCAGAGCGCGGGCTGGCACAGCCGTTTGCTCGCCGCGCAGCATACCGGCGCTTAGCCTGAGGTTTTTTGCGGTCCTGAGGCAAGCCTGAGTCGGCGCAGGGGCCTTGAGGCCGGCTTGAGGCGGCGTCGGCCGGACCGGTATGCTTTTCCACCTCTTATTTGGCAGTTTCTTGCGCTAAAGCGCTCAGAGCCGCATGCCGATACTATAAGGGTGAGTATGACTCACCCGAACGGTATGCGCACCGACGTCCAGGCATACCGTTCTTTTTTTGTCCGCGCGCCTTTTTGCGCGCCTCGTACGCGTTTCCCGGCGCGAAGGAAAATAAAAAAGCGCCCGCTGCCGGGCGCTTTTATCGTCAGTATGCGTTGCTTACTTCGCGGCCTTGAGGGCTTCGGCGGCGGCGCCTAAGAAGCCGTTTATAGTCACCGATACGCCGGATATGGCGTCGGCCTTGCCGTCCGACTTTACCTTGATCTTGGCGGGATCCTGCTGCGCGATAAGCTCAGCCTGAACGCGGGCGGCCTGCTCGAACCACTCGCCCTGTTTGGCTACCTTGGCCATGCCATAATCCTTGCCCGCGCCGAGCTTGGTCTTGGCTCCGGCCTTCTGCGCGATTTCGTCCCATACGGCGCTCACGATACGGCCATTGACGACGGTGATGAGCGCGGTGGAGGCGTAGCCGCCGGCGAAAGTGGGGGACTTGAAATAGAACCAGCCGTCCTTTTTATAGCTGCCCTTGGCCACGGGAGCGGAGGCCAGCGCCTGAGCGGCGAGGTCGATGAATTCCTTTATGGTTATGGACACGCCGGATATGGCGTCGGTCTTACCGTCGGCCTTAAGCGCTATCTTGCTGGGATCCTGAAGCTTGACGAGCTCGGCCTCGACCCGCTTGGCCTGCACGTCCCACTCGCCCTGCTTGGCTACCTTGGCCATGCCGTAATTGCCGGCGGCCGCGTAGCTTTTTTTATCGGCGGCTCCCAGTCGGTTTACCGCGTTCCAATTGGCGGACACGATCTTGCCGCCCTTCACTTCGATCACGGCCTGGTATTTCCAGCCGCTGTTAGAGAACTCGGTCTGCTCGGCGAAATAAAAGCCGTCTTTAGCCTTTACCTGGGCGCTTACGGACACGGTAGCGAACACGAGGGCGATCAGTGCGAGCGCCATAACTAGCTTCTTCATGGTTAACCTCCACGGTGGGTTTCAAGGCTTAAGCGCCATAACGGCGCGTATATATTCACGTATATACTAAACAAGCAATCTTCGAAAATGTCAATAGTTACAATTCTATCGAGTAATTTTTAAACGATCACCACGCTATTTTCAGCGTCTCCATAGGGGCTGTTCACGTACTTGTCGGCGTTCCAGTCGTTCTCCCAGCGCAGGCCATCGAGAAAGAAGCGGTACTGGTACTCATTCCCGGAGAGCAAGGTCATGGTAAGCTCGAAATTCCCCGCCGCGTTCAGGTGCATGGGCGAGGATGCCGGATTCCAATTATTGAAGTCACCTACGAGAAAGGCCTCATGCGCGCCGGCGGCTTCCTCCCGCTTCAAGGTAAAGCATACCCTGCATGAAGTGGACCCTGATTCATAGTGTTTCTTAAGCATTATGTCTCCAGGGGGGTATCGTACTCCCTGCCGTTGAATAACGCAAGGCCGCCCGCGCGCAAAAGCGGGCGGCCCTGCGAAAGCTGCCGTTAGGGGCGGTTCCGCCAGCCGCGCGAGCGGCGACGATAACCGTTTCCCCTCAGGCTCGCCCCGAACGGCTATTTCAATTTATAGGCCGTGAGGGGCGGTTCCGCCAGCCGCGTGAGCGGCGACGATAACCGTTTCCCCTCAGGCTCGCCGCTAACGGCTACTTCAGTATATAAGACGTTAGCGGCGGGAAGCCGTTGAAGTATATGCTACTGTAGCTCTGGGTATAGGCGCCCGTGGTCAATATGTACGCGCGTTCGCCTATCTTGGTGCCCGCGGGCATATCGTAGGAGTGCTTTTCGTACAGGATGTCCATGCTGTCGCAGGTGGGGCCGGCTATGATGATGTCCAGCGTAGGGCCGTGCTTCTCAAAGTAGATGGGGTACTTGATGGCCTCGTCCAGGGTCTCGATGAGGCCGCCGAATTTGCCTATGTCGAAAAATACCCAGTGATAAAGATCGTGGGTGCTCTTCTTGGCTACGTTGACAATCTCGGTAACGATGACGCCGCAATCGCCGGTCATGGAGCGGCCCGGCTCGATGATAATCTCGGGAAGCTCTTCGCCGAAATTCATCTTGAGGAAGCTCGTTATATCGCCGGCATAGTGCTCTATGGGATTGGTGGGGTCGGTATAGTTGGCCGGGAAGCCGCCGCCCATGTTTACCATGCTGAGCTTGATGCCGTGGTCCTCGGCCCACGCGAAGATCGAGCTGACATTGGAGAGAGCGGTGGACCATTGGCCTATGTCGCGCTGCTGGCTGCCCACATGGAAGGATATGCCGTAGGGCTCCAGGCCCAAGTCGCGCGCGTGCAGGATGAGGTTGCGGGTCATTTCCGGATGGCTGCCGAACTTGCGGGAAAGCGGCCAATCCGCGCCGAGCCCTTCGGTAAGGATGCGGAAGAAGACCTTTGCCTTCGGGGCGGCCCTTGCCAGCTTGTCCACGTCCTCGAAGCTGTCCGTAGCGTAGAGGCGTACGCCTTTCTCGTAGAAATAGGCGATGTCCTTCTCTTTTTTAATAGTATTCCCGAAGCTCATGCGGTCGGGGCTCACGCCCAAGCGCAAAAGCTGATCGAGTTCGTACCGTGTGGCCACGTCGAAATTCGACCCTAAGTCCCTGAGGAGGGACACGACTTCGTCGTGGGGATTCGCTTTTACCGCATAGTACACCTTGCCAAAGGGTATATTTTTGCGCAATTCCTCGTACTTTTGACGCACGATATCGAGATCGAGGATAAGGCAAGGGGTTTCCTTGTCTTTAGCGAAGTCCTTGATCCGTTCGAAGCGCTCGCGGCTCATGTAATCTTCGAGCGGAAACTGGTACTCTTCCTTCATTGCACCTACCTCTGGAAGGCTTAGATAACCGCGTATAGTACGCGGTTTTTGCAACAATAGGTGCGTGGGGGTCTTTTGTCAATTGCTTCGCGGGCGGCTTATGGGAGCCGGGGGCGTGTAAGTGGACTAAGTGCTTGCCTAGGAATGCTTTACTACCGCTAGAATATCGTCGCGGTCTATGCATTCATAGCGGCAGCCGTCTACGGATACGACCCGGGCCGCTATGCGATTGCCCAGCTTGGCGCAATCCTTGAGCGAACGATGGGTAAGGAGCCCATAGAGGAAGCCCGCCGCGAATGAATCGCCGGCGCCCGTGGTATCCACGGCTATGACTGACTCTCCTGACACGTGGACGAGCTTGGAGCCCGATTGCGCGAGACAGCCGCCCCGGCCTATCTTCATCACTACCGTGGGGGCCAGGCGTGATGCTTCCCTCATGATTTCTATGTCCGTGCCGTCGCAGTCGGTCATGCGCGACAGCTCCTGTCTATTGGCCAGCAGGATCTGTATCCTGTCCTTTACCCATTCCCGCAGCTCCTTATAGTAGCGGTCCACGACGAAGGGGTCGGCGAGGTCGAAGAGCACCGGCACTTCGAGCTCATTCGCCTTATCCACTGCGTGGAACAGGGCTT
The DNA here is from genome assembly GCA_041741035.1 of Treponematales bacterium. Lineage (GTDB taxonomy): Bacteria > Spirochaetota > Spirochaetia > Treponematales > UBA12059 > UBA5200. The sequence continues at coordinate 2,862 of JBGSKZ010000504.1, read as the reverse complement.
TTTTCTGCGGCTCGGTATCCCAGAGGTAGCCGGTCGAATAGAAATACCTGCTGTCGGCGAGGAAGATATCCGATACATCGCCTTCATTGAAATTTCTGCAGGCTCCGAGGCTCGTGAACATGGTGCGCTCATGGTCCGGCGTGACGACTATGGCGGATACGCCGGTGGCCTCCTCTTTTACGGCCATCGCCGTATCTATGCCCAGCTCGTTCATGATGCACATGAATTGCCTGCCCGCGTCGTCGCCGCCTATGCCTCCCGAGTAGCAGGGCCGGCCCAGCTCCTTATCATGGGCGCAGAGCATGGCCAAGGCGCGGGCGGTGTTCGCGCCCGAGCCCCCCGGATATACGGTATAGGCTTTCGCCGCCTGTACGATAGTCTGAAAGACTTTATGCTCCACCAGCTGCATGGTCCCGGGCCGGGCGCCGAAGGCGTGTAGGAAGCTCTCATCCTCATGCATGATATAGTCCATGAGGGGATTCTCCATAAGATAGGCAGAGTGCATAGATGCTCCGGTTGGCTATATTACCCGCGAGGGCGTTGTTTCATTGACCAAATTTCTCTAATAGCATATTATCTCGTTACCCTTATGTCCATCGCAACAAGCCAACAAATAACTAAATACTACGAGGCTTTCAGGGCTATAGACGTCACCTTCACCAAGGAAGTCGTCAAAGCCACGGGTCTCCAGCCTCAGAACGTATTCGTAAAGTGCCTGGGCGAGCAATGGCCCTGCGTCGTGTACTCGAGTTCGTTTGATAGCGCGAAGCTCCTCGTTACCACGAAACAGGCTTTGCTTGAGCGCATAAAGAAGGCCAACGGGCTCATAAGCCTGCGCCTTTCCTTCAAGCAGTCCGAAAAGGAAGATCCCATACTCTTTTTCGTATCGGGCAAGGCGGCCGGCTTCGCGCCCTACGCGCAGTCCAACGGCGCCCTGCAGTTCATGAACCTACAGTATACCCAGCGGCCTCCCGACGATTTCGTGGAAATCATGGGCCGCCTGCTCGAGGCGAACGTGAACTCCTCAAGGCGGCGCGAGGAGCGCATAACCCTCACGCCGGACGCGGTGCGCCGCATAGGCTTGGCGCGCAAGGAGACCCTGGTCATTATCCAGGGCGTGCCGCGCAAGTGCATACTGCGCGACCTGTCCTTTTCCGGCGCCAAGATCATCATCGTGGGCTTGGCCAAGTTCCTCATGAATAAGGAATGCAAGCTCCGCATAGACCTGGAAGAGCCGCGCGAAACGATAGAGATAATCGGCACGGTCGTGCGCTTCGAGGACGTCGAAGGGCGCAAGGACCTCGCCGCCGTAGCCGTGCATTTCGCCGAGGCCACCGTGCCCATGATTTATAAAATGCACATCAACGATTACCTGAGCCAGGTGCTCCGCAAAGGCCCTGAGGACGAAAAATCCCCGCCCCCCGCTCCCAAATCCTAGGAGAAGATATGCGCGACGATAACGAAGCCCGCTTGCCGGGTTCCATCGCCTTTATACAAATTCCCCCGTCGATGGCCCGCAGCTTCGGTTCCTTTACGGTTGATCCCGCCATACCCATACCCGTGGAGCTCGGCAACGATACAGGCGACCTGTCCGGCCTGAGCTGGGAAATGATAGTGGCCGGCATGCTCCGCGTGCTGGCCCACGACCCCGACAACAGCAATAGCCGCTATTACCGGCGCTTCGTGCTCGCCGTCAAGCAGGATATATTCAACGAGCTGTCCGAGACCGGCATCATCAAGGCGAAAAACGGCGAGCTTGAGCTGGCCGAGGAGATATTCCTGGCCTTGGCGGGACTCATGCCCGAGGCTCCCGAGCCAATATTGAACCTGGCCATAGTGCATGAGGACCGCGCCGATATCCTGGATAAGCTGGGCAAGGAAGACCTAGCCGACGCCGTGAGGGAAAAAGCCTTTCAGGCGTATAAAAAGCTCTTGGCAATGGATCCTCCCTTTCCGGACGCCTATTTCAATGCGGGCTATTTCTACTTAAAGACCCGTAATTTCGACCGCGCGCGCGAGCTATTCGAGTTCTACGCCACCCTCGGGCAGGACGAGCTAAAGACCCAGAGAGCCGTCGAGATAGCCTCGAAGCTTGGCACCCGCAGCGAGGCCGACGCCTTGTTTAAGGAAGCCTACGACTACATACGCATGGGTAAGGAAGAGGAGGGCATAGCCAAGGCCAAAGCCTTCTCCGAGCGCAATCCCGCCGTATGGAACGGCTGGTTCCTCGCCGGCTGGGGCTACAGGCGGCTGGCCCGCTGGGAAGAGGGGCGGGAGGCCTTCCTTAAGGCCATAGAGCTTGGCGCGGAGGAAGTGGACCTCCTGAACGAGCTTTCCATATGCGAGATGGAACTTGGGCTCCTGAGGGAAAGCCGCGTCCACCTGGAAAAAGCCTTGCGCCTTGAGCCCGATAACATCAAGATCATCTCAAATCTCGGCGTCGTGGCCAAGAAGCAGGGCCGGCTGGAAGACGCGGCGGGCTTCTTCCGCACCGCGCTGGACTTGGAGCCGAGCGACAGCCTTGCCCAGGCCCAGCTTGACGAGTTAGGCGCGCTTGAGTAATTGACCGGCACGGGGTCTAAGGCTACTATAAATCCATTATGGCGCAACGCAAAGCCGGCTCCCGCCCGGCCGCATCGAATTCGAAGCCTAAGGCCGGCCCCGGCTGCCTGCTCTGGCTCGTGCTCCTGCTCATCACCCTGCTCCTCTTCGTGGTAAATTGGGAGCGCATACAGCAGACCCTTGCCGCCACCCGCTTCGTGGAAGCGATAGACAGCCGCGGCCTCGGCGATCCCGCGGCCGGCGATCCCGAGCCTGCTCCTGGCTCCCAGGCGGATCCGGCCGCGACGCCGGCACCGGTCG
>JBGSKZ010000503.1:0-7184 GCA_041741035.1 Treponematales bacterium | reverse complement strand
TGCCCGCGGCGCGCGGCGCTTCGGGATCGGCATCCAGGCCGAAGGCGGCCGCCTGGCCGAGGGCCGCTTCGTCCAGGGACAGGTAGGAAAGCACCAGGGCGTCGTCAACGGTATCCTTGATGATTACGGGCAGGACGAGCTCGCCTAAGGTAGTGAGCACCAGGGCGAGGGCCGCCACCGCGAGGAGGGCCTTGTAGGGGCTCACGTAGCGGAAAATGCGGCGCACGATAGCCGCGTCGTAGCTCTTCACTATTTCGTCGTTGTCGAAAAAATCGGGCATACCCTTAGGCCTCCGCCTTGAGCGGGTCGGCCCCGCCCCGCTGTTCCGCCGCGCTCAAGGCCTGCATAGCCGCGATTTCCGCGTAGAAGCCTTCCTGCCTGGCCAGCTCCGCCGGCGTCCCGAGCTGTATGAGCCTCGCGGAGTCGAGGACGGCTATGAGGTCGGCGCGCTGCAGCGTGGATACGCGGTTGGACACGATTACGGTAGTGCGCCCCCTGCGCTCCTCCATGACCGCCGCCAAAATCTTTTCCTCGGTCTCGGTATCGACGGCGGACAGGGCGTCGTCGAAGACGAGTATCTCGGGGTCTGAGGCGAGGGCCCGGGCTATGGCCACGCGTTGCTTCTGGCCGCCCGACAGGGTAAGCCCGCGCTCTCCCACCACGGTATCCCAGCCCTGGGGGAAGGCTGCCAGGTCTTTGTCCAGCGAGCTTATGCGGGCCAGCTCGAGGAAGCGCTCCTCGCTCAGGTCCGGCTTAGCGAAACACACATTGTTGCGGAGGCTGTCGGAGAAGAGGAAACTGTCCTGGGGCACGAAGCCCATGCTGCCTCGCAGGCGCTCAAGATCGTAGGAGCCCACGTCGACGCCGCCTATGAGCACCGTGCCGCGGGGCGCCTCGACTATGCGCGGCAGGAGCTTGAGCAGTGTGCTCTTGCCGCAGCCTATGCGGCCCAGTATGCCTAGGATGCCGCCCCGCGGCAGGCGGAAGCTGATGCCGTCGAGGGCTGGCGATGCCGCGCCGGGATAAGACAGGCTGAGAGCGCGGAACTCTATATCGCCGAGCGGCAAGGCGTCGGGAAGCTCGGCTGCGCCGGGTGCGAAACGCGGCTCGGCCTCATGCTCCAGCACCTCGTTCACGCGCTTAAGGCTCGCCGCGCCGCGCTGTATCATATTGACCGTAAAGCCCGCGCCCAGCATGGGCCACAAGAGCATCTCAAGGTAGGCGAGCATAGCCGTAAGGTCTCCGGGGCTCATGCGGTTCTCCAGCACGGCGCCGCCGCCCACCGCCAGCAGCACGAGCGTGGACAGGCCCCCCAGGAAGGCTATGAGCGGGAAGAAGAAGCCGAATATCTTTACCAGGGTCATGGAAGCGTCGCGGTAGCGGTCGTTTTCCCTGGCGAATTTATTGGAAAAATGATCCTCCTTAACGAAGGACTTGACGACGCGCACTCCCTGAAGGGTTTCCTGGGCGACGGAGCTTAAGTCGGAATAGATTTCCTGCACCTTCTTAAAGTTTTTGCCCACGAGCTTGCCGAAGAAGATGATGAGCACGGTTACTATGGGCAGAGGGGTAACGGTCCAGAAGGCCGTGCCGGGATTCTGGATAAACATGACCGAAAGTATAGCCACCGACATGAACGCTCCGTCCACGAAGGCCACGAAGGCCATGCCCGTAGCCATGCGTATGGCCTGCATATCGTTGGTTGCCCGCGCCATGAGGTCCCCCGCGGCGCTTTTATTGAAAAACGCTGGCGGCAGGGTCATGAGCTTGGCGAAAAGCCTGTCCCGTAGCGCGGTCTCTATGCGCCGCGAGGCGCCATGGATGAAATAGCGCCATAGAAAGCGGCCTATGGCCACGAAGGCCGCGGTGCCTACCATGGCCAGGCCTATACGCGCGACGGCGCCCGAGGGAGACCCTCCGGCTATGGCGTCTATGGCCCCGCGTATATATTGGGGCAAGAGCAGCTGGGCCGCGTCCACGGCTATGAGGCACAGGAGACCGAGCGCGTAACGGAGCCTATGCTGCTTTAAATAAGGCTTGAGCGTGGCGAATTCTTTGAACATGGGGCCGATTCTATACCGGCGGCGCGGGCTTGGCGAGGGGGGCGGGCGAAAAATCGCGAATTGACAAAGGACCCGCCAACGGCTGATACTTAGGCTATGAAAACCCGCCTAGCCGCCCTTGCTTTGGGCCTGATCCTGACGCTGAATTCCTGCGTCGTATTCCGTTTAGGCAGCATAGCGAATGAGGTGTTCTTAGGCGAGCCCGACTACGCCTTCGCCGGGGATGCCCTTCCCGCCTTCATAAAAGTAAGCGAGATTCAACGCGCCGCCTCTCCTAAGGACCGTGACGCGGCGGTAACGCTAGCGTCGCTTTACCTGCTCTACGGCACGTCCTTCCTCGAAGGCGAGGCTTTCTTCCTGCCCTACGAGGACTACGAGGAGCGCGAGACGCTCGTTAAGCGGGCACGGGCCCTGTACGCGAGAAGCTACGCCCTGCTCGCCCCCTTCATAGAAAAGAAGAGCCCGGGCTTTTTCTCCCTGGATTTCCAGTTGGGACCGGGCGCCACGGCGGAAGCGTCAAAGCGCGCGGCTTTAGCCTTGAAACCGTTTTCCAAAGCGGACGCGCCGCTCCTGTACTATTGCTCGGCGGCTATTTTCGCGGGCTTCGCGTCCAATCCCCTCGACTTCGATAACGCCGGCCGCGTGGCGGCGGCCTTTATGCTCCTGGAGCGGGCCCTAGACCTGGATCCGGGCTACTCCGACGGAGCCATTCAGGAGCTCGCGTTCCAGATTTACTTCTCGCTTCCCGCGGACCTTGGAGGCAGCGAGGAAAAGGCCATGGCCGCCTACGGGAAGGCGCTTGAGGCATCGGGGGGAAAATCCGCCGGCCTCTACGTAAACTATGCGCTCTATATCTGCGCGCCTTCCGGCGATGCCGCGGGCTTCGAGGAATACCTGCAAAAAGCCCTGGCCATAGCGCTCGACGAGCCTTCAGACTCGCGCCTGCTCTCCAGCCTTGCCCAGAGAAAAGCGCTGTACTACCTTAAGCATTCTGACGAGTACGTTTTTTAGCGGCTACGGGCGGGTGCCCGCATCCGCTCGCAGCAAATTCCGCCCTCGGAAGGTATACGATGTTCCGTAATAAAAGCTTTATTATCGCCTTGGCCCTCGCCTCCTCGCTGGCGGGAGCGATAAGCGCCCAGACGCCCATTACCCTGCAGATAGGCGCCGCGGTACCCGCAAACAGCCCCTGGGATCAGGGCTTGCGTAGGCTGGCCGCCGAGTGGTCGAGGATATCGGGCGGAAAAGTCCGCATAGCCTTTCCCCGGGCCATGGCCAACGCCAGCCAGGACGACATGCTGCAGAAGCTCCGCTTTACCCTGGACGGCGCTCTCCTGGACACGACCGGCCTGCATATGGTCGACAGCAACGTGCTGCTCCTGTCCATGCCGTCCGTCGTGCGCAACGACGGGGAATTCGACGCCGCCGCGGCGGTGGCCCTGGATCTCCTAAAACAGAGCGCAGGCGATCGCTATGAATTCCTCGCCATCGCGCAGGGGGGATGGATACATTTCTTCGCCAACAAGAGCCTGCGCACGCCCGAAGACTTTTTAGCCCTACGCATAGGCGTAAACCAGAATCAGGAACTGCTTGTCCGCCAGCTGCAGGCCATGGGCATGCGCACGGTTAAGGCGGACACCAGCACTATCCTGCTCCAGTTCAATTCGAACGCGCTCGACGTGGTTTACACGAGCCCGCTGTACATAGGCACGCTCTGGAGCCAATTCAAGCGCTCGGTAAGCTCCATGTCGTCATTTAAGGTAGCGCCGTTCTTCGGCGCCATAGTCATCAATAAACGCTCCTGGGAGCGGGTGCCGGAAAGCCTGCGCCCGGCCCTCATAGAGGCAACCGATCGTATCGTCAAGGAGATAGCCAGGGATTCCCGCATGCTTGAGGACGAGGCCATAGCCTCGATGACTAGGGACGGATTGACCGTTCCCGCCATGAGCGCCGATCAGGCGAAAGCCTGGGATGCCCTGTTTTCGGGCCCGCAAGTGAGCGCCTTCTTAAGAGAATCTTTTTCTCCGCTATGGTATGATGCCGTGTTCAAGGCCGTAGAAGCCTTGCGCAGCCGCTGAGCGCGTTGTCGGCCAGCCGACCGAGGCATAAAGGTGAAGCATGAATAGGATGAAGAGTACTCTCGCGTTTATAGTTTTAGCACTGAGCCTGGCCTCGCCCCTCGCGGCGCAGACCATTAGCCTGCAAATAGGGGCGGCCGTGCCCGTCAACAGCCCCTGGGACCTGGGCTTGCGCAAGCTTGCCGCCGAATGGTCCCGTATTTCCAATGGCAGGGTACGCTTGAGCTTTCCGCGCGCTATGGCCAACGCCAGCCAGGAAGACCTCCTGCAAAAGATGAAATTCAACCTGGACGGCGGCATGCTCGAGACCACCGGCCTGTTCTTTATAGACAAGGATTTCCTGCTGCTCTCGATGCCGTCCATCATAGACGACGAGCGGGAATTCGCCGCGGCCATAGCCGCCATACGGCCTATCATGAAGGCCCGGCTATCGGATCGCTTTGAGCTTATTACCGTCGCCCAGGGCGGGTACCTGCATTTCTTCTCCAACCGCCCCATCGTAAGCCCCGCGGACCTGGTTAACATCCGCATTGGCGTGGACGCGAGCCAGGACATACTCATTAAGCAGATGCAGGCCATAGGCGCGCGGACAGTCAAGTCCGACATGTCCACCACCCTGCTGCAATTCAACTCGAACGCGCTTGACGTCACGTATACGAGCCCTCTCGTCATAGCTACGCTTTGGAGCCAGTTTAAGCGCTCGGTCAGCCACATGTCCTCGTTCAGGCTTTCGCCCTTTTACGGAGCCCTGCTTATCAACAGGCGCTCATGGGATCGCGTGCCCGACGAGTTCAAGCCCGCCCTGCTCGCCGCGGCCGATCAGATTTCCCTGGAAATCGCCGCCGAGGCCCTCAAGCTGGAGCGCGACGCCATAGCCATGATGCAGACGCAGGGCTTAAGCGTGCCGAAGGTAAGCGACGAGCAGATGAAGGCCTGGACCGAGCTCTTCACCGGCCCCAGTATGCAGAGCCTGTTTAGCGAATGGTTTAGCCCCGAATTCACCAAGGCAGTCACCGACGCCGTGCGGAGGGTCCGTAATTGAGTCCTGCCATGAAGGTCCTGGAAAGATTCTCGCGCTGGGCCGCCATAGCCGCCAGCGTCATACTGGTAAGCGTGGCCGTGCTGGACCTTATCCTGGCGCGGGTCTTTTTCAGGGGCATAGCCAGCGCGCCCCGCATACTAGAGCACGCGCTCTTGGCCCTCGCTTTCTTCTCGGCCCTGCAGGCGACGATTAAGAAGACCCACCTAGCCTTGAACGGCGGCAGCGCCGCGCGTACCAGGACCTGGCAGGCCACGCTCATAGACAGCGTATCCATAGCCGTAGACCTGCTCCTCTTCTGCGCGGCCCTTTCGCTTATATTCATAGGCTTCGAGCCCGGCGCCCTCTTTCTCGGCCTGCCCATAGGGCTCTTCGTGTCGCCCATGGCCATAGGCTTCCTCCTCATGGCGCTCGCGGGCGTGCTTGAGCTCAAGGGCTGGCTAAGGCTCTGGGCGCTGCCGGCCACGGCTATAGGACTCTTCCTTGCCGCCCCCGCCCTGCTCAACCTAGCCTATGAGGCCGGGCTAAGCCTTCCGTTCCTGGAAACCATGGCGGACGCCGCCTACGCCGTGGCGGGAGCGATAAAGATACCCGCCATACTCTTCCTGGCGGTGGCCGCGTTCTTCGGCCTTCCGCTCTACGTCGTGCTATCGGGTACCGCGGCCCTGCTCTTCCTGGGCTCCTGGTCGGCCATAGAACTCATACCGAGCGAGGCCTACAACCTGCTTAAAAACGCTAGCATGCCCGCCATACCGCTCTTCACGATAGCCGGCTTCCTGCTGTCCGACTCGGGGGCGGGCAAGCGCCTGGTGGCGGTATTCAGGGAGCTCTTCGGCTGGATGCCGGGCGGAGAAGCCTTTGCCGCCGTGCTCGTATGCACTTTCTTCACGACCTTTACCGGCGCCAACGGCGTTACCATACTGGCCCTGGGCGGCATACTCGCCTACATACTCATAGAATCCGGCGCCTATCCCGAAAACTACGCGCACGGGCTCCTTACCGCGTCATCCTCGGTAGGCCTGCTCTTTCCGCCGAGCATAGCCATCATACTCTACGCGGTAAACGCGCAGTTCATGGTACAGGGCCAGGGCTCCTTCTCCATTACCGATATGTTCTTAGGCAGCCTCATACCCGGGCTGCTGATGGTGCTCGCCATGGGCGGGGCCGGCCTCGCGCAGGGCCTCCGCTTTAAAGCCAGCCGCAAGAAGTTCAGCGGTCGCGCGGCGCTCAAAGCCCTCTGGGAGGCGGCGCCTGAGCTCTTTATCCCCGTCCTTATCGTCATACTCTATTTCTCCGGCTTCGCCGGCCTCACAGAAATCGGCGCGGTCACTATCGTGTACCTGATCGTCGTGGAAGGCATACTTAAGCGCGAAGTTGGCATTAAAGCCCTCATTTCCACGCTCTCAAGCGCCCTGCCGGTAGCCGGAGGCGCCCTCATTATCATAGCGGCTGCGCGCGGCCTGTCGTTCTATATAATCGACGCCGGGGTGCCGGAGCTATTCGCCAATTGGCTGGGCGCGGCCATACAAGCCCGCTGGGCCTTCCTCCTGCTCCTGAACCTTGGCCTCCTGCTCGTGGGCTGCTTCATGGACGTGTTCTCCGCGGTGCTGGTCGTTTCGCCGCTCATCATTCCGCTGGGCTTCGCCTACGGCGTGCATCCGGTTCACCTGGGGGCAATTTTCATCACGAACCTGAGCATAGGCTTCCTAACCCCGCCCATAGGCATGAACCTCTTCCTGGCCAGCTATGCCTTCAACAAGCCCGTCATGAAAATTTACAAGGACGTACTGCCCTTCTTCCTTATCCAGCTCGCCGTGCTCTTCCTGATAACCTGGGTGCCCTGGTTCTCCTTGGCGCTGCTGCCAAAGGCGGCCATGTGATCGGGGCGACGAAGGCGACGGAAACCGAAGCCTGCCTTCCCGGCTGCGCGAGCATAGACCTGAGGCGGGACTCGGCCCGCGACGCCGCCTTGCTCATACACGGCTATACCGGCTTTCCCGCCGA